>JAUVCV010000013.1 GCA_030595665.1 Methanogenium sp. | reverse complement strand
TCGCATGGAAGGAGAAATTGTTGATCCACAGGTAGCTTGAGCTCATTATACACACAATATTGTTCGCTACAATATTATATATAATTTATGTTTTGAAAATGTATATTATGGTTGGCATAGATTATTCATGCAACAGCCTCTGAAGGTGACACTATATGGCGAGGTATATGACATGCATCTTAAACGGATGAATTTCGAAGCAATCGATGACGGTATTGATTCATATTCAGGAAGTATTGACGGACTTGATGATTCGGTAGCGATATTCACGTTCGACAGAAATCTCGTCCAGGGATCAATTCAGCTTCGGGATGAGTTTGTATTTATTACACCTGTTCAGAACAGAGAAAATTCCCTGAACACTGCAATGCCTCTGCACATCGTCTATTCGTCAAAAGACATGAATCAGTCAAAATAATTGTTTGCCACTGATTCGGACGGATTATCACTTTTGGGAAATCACAGGTATCCCGTCAAAAAAATACTATTTCCGGGGAGTAGACACGATGGCATCCTTTCATTTAATCTATGTCTGTCAGGTTTGATCATTTCGTTGGCAGGGTTTAGCTTTTCCCCTCCCTCCTCTCTTTCTTACCAATAATACTCCCCCATCACAACCCCCCTTCCACACGTTCAAGTATCTGCACCGGCAATATATTACAACGATATTTCAGCATTTTGCGGGTATCACCGGTGGCTTATCATGAAAGTTTCAGTAGTTATTCCGACATACAACGAAGAGAAAAATATCGGCAGGTGCCTTGAATCACTCTGTAACCAGACAATGGGCCGAACAGAATACGAACTCATTGTTGTTGACGGTAATTCAAAGGATACCACGCGTGATATTGCACAGAAGTATGCAGACAAGGTCATCATTCAGACACGTGCAAAGGTGGGCGGTGCAAGAAACGACGGTGCTGACCTTGCAACGGCAGATATTATTGCCACAACAGACGGGGACTGCGTTCTCCCTCCCGAATGGATTGAGACCGTGTATAACGAATTTGCTGCACATCCGGAAGCCGCAGCCGTTTACGGAACTGTCTATCCGCTTGAGGATGGCATAAAAAACCGCATGAATCTCGGAATGGCAAATACCTTTTCACGACTGGGCTATTACACGAAAACACTTTATTACACACTGGGGTGTAATACCGCGTTTCGAAAAGATGCCTTCATGAAAATTGGCGGATACAAGGTCTGTGACGCAGGAGACGACCTTGAGATTGCACGACGGGTTGTCCATGAGGGCACGGTCCGGTTCTGTCCGAAAATGAGAGTTGCCTTCTCCATGCGCCGGTATGATCAGTTCGGGACGATAAAATCACTGCGCGAATGGGTACATATTGTACGAAAAGGCGGGGACTCGGACGAGTGCCAGTATTCAAAGCGTGAATACAAGTAACTACCCTGCTTTAGACATCCCGCAAAATATGGACTGATACATTCAGAAAATGTATCTGTCCCTACCATCACCGCCCATTTTTCCAAAAATTACCTGAATCAATCTGCCCGTTTTTCACATTATCTACCCTTAATGGCATCAATTTCAGATAGAAGGTTTTTTATCGCGGCTTCTGCTCATATCTGTTATGAATCCTGAAACCCGTGCAGCAGGAATAGTCGCCGACCTGATGGTCCTCTCTGCACGGACCGCCCCGAAAGGGAAGGCAACTGATTCTATCTCAGCCATAGTTAAAACAGGGGATGAACTAAAATCCCTTGCTGAGGAGATGAAACGGATTGGAGAGCGTGACGACATTGGATTTTTCATCCGTGATGCAGGAAATATTGAGTCCAGTGATGCGTGTGTGATTCTGGGATGCCAGGGTGGCACCACACTCGGCCTCAACTGCGGGGGATGCGGATATGCCACCTGCAAAGAGATGACCGATGCATGGTCAAAACAAGAGCAGAATCCGAATCATAATCAGCCATTTACGGGCCCAAACTGTGTTATTAAAATGGCAGATCTGGGAATTGCCCTTGGATCTGCGGTAAAGACGGCATCCATCCATAACCTCGATAACCGGATCATGTACTCCGCAGGCGTGGCTGCACTGAGCCTTGGCTGGCTGGAGGAATGTTCAGTCGCATATGCCATACCCGTCCGGGCAGGTGGAAAGAATATTTTCTTTGACCGAAAGGTGTGACGCACCATGGTGAAAATGATTATCAGGGGCGGTGACCTCGACCTTGTTGAGTATGATTTTGCTCCGTTCTCACCAGGTGAGAGCATCAATACTCTAGGATATGAAAAGGACTACGCACTGGTAATTTCAGATAAACCTGTCACCATCCGTGTACCTGCCCGGATCCATTTAACGGTACTTGATATGAACCGGTTTGCGCCCAACAGACCGGGTGGTGGTGGATTTGGATTTGCCCTTCAGCTCTATTCCACCGCAACGGTTGAGTGCATACCGTCCGGTGTTGAAATTAATTATACCCGTGTGCCGATGATCCTTCACCTGGTGGCAGTAGTGCAGAAGGTCACCGGCTATACCGGCGGATTCAGAGTCACGGTAGTTGACCATGAACGAAAACATGTTGGCCTCGGGTCAACAGGAGCCGTGCTGACAGCGGTTGCCCATGCCGCAAATATCGCCCTTGGCTCCCCTCTGACAACGAAACAACTGCGTCTTCTGGTTGGATTTAACTATGTCGAAGAGACCAAAACCGGAGAGGTCGTACCGGGATTTGAGACCGGTGTCGGGCCTGCTGCAGTCACCTATGGCGGAATGGCTGTTTTGGGAGATGAACTTACCCTGGTCTCCTGCCATACCTTTGCTGAAGACAAAAATGTGTTCATCATCATTCCTCCGGTGGAGGCTGATGCATCAGGAGAGGGTGAGTTTAATGTATTAATGAACCGGGCACGTGTGCTGGATTACCGTGACCGTGAACTGAAGGCATACATGGTACTGATGGACCTCATTCCCGCTCTGGTTCACGACGACCTGCGCCGAGCCGGAGATGTCGTCTGGGAGATAGAGTTCCGGGGCTCTAAACGTGCGGAAGTGGAACACAACAGTTTCATGATCTACCAGTATATGAGTCATCTCAGGGAGGCAGGGTTTGAGTTTGTGGCGATGAGTTCGGTCGGCCCCACCATTGCGGTAGTCACCGAGTCATCCCGTGAAGAAGTAGAAGCAGTCCTGAAACCCTTGGGGATAGAGATTGCCCTCGAAACAAAAGTGGACAATGAAGGAATCAAAATTATCTGAAGGTAAAATCAGGAATCCGGTGAATTTCAGGATACATTTTATCTCCTTTTTTCATTTTTTGGAATATTAATTTTTTACGTGCACTTCCGGACGAAAACACCATCGGGAAAGAAAAGACCTGCATTCTTTCCGGCACAAAAAAAATAAGAAATTATTCAGAATCGGCAAGCATCTTATTAATTGCAGCTGCTGCCTTCTTTGCAGATCCCATTGCCCCGATAACGGTTGCCGCACCGGTTGCGATATCGCCGCCTGCAAACACATGCGGAATGGATGTACGGCCGTCCTCATCAACTTCAATCGTGCCGCGACGGCCGCGTTTCAGTCCGGGGATAAGTCCTGCGAGAAGAGGATTTGGCCCCTGGCCGATGGCCTCAATGACAACATCCACATCAAGGGTGAATGTGCTGCCAGCTTCCGTGCAGGCGCGGGGGACAGGCCTGCCACTCTCGTCACATTCACACATATCCATTCGTATGCACTTAATTCCCTGCACTCCCGGCCCGCCCAGAATCCGCGTTGGGTTTGCACAGCAGACAAACTCCACGCCTTCCTGAATAGCGTTTGCCACTTCTTCCTCCCGGGCAGGCAGGTCCTCTTCACGCCGCCGGTAAATGAGGTATACCTTTGCCCCGAGCCTGCGGGCGACACGGGCAGAATCCATTGCCACATTGCCACCGCCGACCACAGCAACCCTGCTTCCGCGGATGAGAGGTGTATCAAACTCCGGGAACTTATCGGCGTGCATCAGGTTTACACGGGTCAGGAATTCATTTGCGGAATACACACCGCTGAATTTCTCTCCTTTAATTCCCATGAAATACGGAAGACCGGCACCGGTGCCGATGAATACAGCGTCATAGGCGAGCAGTTCATCAACCGGGACACTTCTTCCGACGATATGATTCAGTTTCAGTTCAGCACCCAGTGTGAGGACCTGTTCTATTTCAAACTGAACAATGTCCTTTGGCATCCGGAATGCAGGGATACCGTATGTCAGTACCCCACCTGCAGCATGCAGGGATTCAAAGATGGTGACTTCATGACCGGCGCGGAGGCATTCTGTTGCTGCCGTGATACCGGCAGGGCCTGACCCGACAACGGCAACCCGCTTGCCGGTTGCAGGTGCTGTCTCCGGCGCTTCAACACCATTCTCCCGTTCCCAGTCAGCAACAAACCGTTCAAGTGCTCCAATGCGAACCGGTTTGTCTTTCTTTCCCAGAATACAGGTGCTCTGACACTGTGCTTCCTGAGGACAGACACGTCCGCATATGGCAGGAAGCATATTATCCTCTTTAATTATGCGGGCAGCCTTCCTGAAATCCTCATTTGCGATTGCATTGATGAAACCCGGAATATCAATTGATACCGGGCAGCCGTTTACACAGAGTGGACGGGGGCATTCCATGCACCGCAGTGCCTCAAGTACTGCATTCTGTTCAGAAAGGCCTGTTGCAACCTCATCAAAATCCTGAAGACGTTCTTTGACAGGTCGACGGTTCATTGATGCTCACCACAATGGCATTTGTGTTCATGGTAGTGCTCCAAAGATTCTTTCTCCTGTCCGGTATAGGTGCGCTGACGATTCATCAGTTCGTCCCAGTCAACCTGGTGTGCATCAAATTCCGGGCCGTCAACACAGGCAAATTTCATTTCGCCTGCAATGGTCACCCGACATGAACCACACATGCCAGTCCCGTCCACCATGATCGGGTTCAGGCTGACAAATGTTTTGATGCCGCTATCCTTTGTTGCCATTGAGGTAATCTTCATCATAATGCCAGGGCCTATAATCCAGACGGCATCAAGGATTTGGTCAGCGACCATCTCTTTCAGGATATCCGCAGGGTATCCGTGATGTCCTTTTGAACCGTCATCCGTACAGATAACGAGTTCGTCACAGGCTTCATCGAGTTCGTCTTCAAGTAACAGAAGCCCTTCATTTCGTGCACCGATAATACCGGTGACCTCATTTCCTGCAGCTTTCAGTTCCCGTGCAAGAATCGGGAGGCAGGCAATACCTACACCTCCGCCGATTACCGCACAGTGGCCCCATTTCTTTACCGCTGACGGCATGCCGAGAGGGCCTGCCACATCACGGATACTCTCTCCTTCCTGCATAGCGGCCAGCTGCTGGGTTGTCTTTCCGACTGCCATAAAGACAATCCTGACATCATCCCCACGGGTGGCCGATATGGTCAGAGGAATTCTCTCCCCGTTTTCATCGATACGAAGAACAACAAACTGTCCTGCACGCCCTGCTTTGGTAACATGAGGTGCATTGATCCAAAATTCAAAGATATTATCAGCAATCTGATCCCGTTTTACTATTTTATACACGTCGCCATCTCCGGAAGAATAAATAATGTTTTATTATTGGGGGTTATCCCTTCTTTACTTTACGCAACTTTACCGCAACACCGCGTGATGATGAGAGCATCTCTTTTGCACCCATGAACGCCTTGCCTGTTGCCTGAGCTCGCGGACCGGTGACAAAGACCTCATCCCCTTCGCGGATGGCAGGGTCAGCACCAACAATACCCGGCGCAAGCACATCACCCTGCGGAATAAAGTCATCAATGGTAACATGATACCTGTCTCCAAGAATCTTCCAGCCATCCATGGTGGGGCGCAGGAGTCCGGTCAATTCATCGATACTGAACAACTGGTTGTTTCCTTTCATCACCTTACGGCGGCCGCGACGTCCTTTCAGCGTGAGTCTACTGGTATCTATATCCGCATCAAACTGCCAGGACAATGTGCCCCTGACCATATCCGGCCATATTTTGCGTACCCCTCTCAGACTTTCTTCAAGGCACCGGAGGGAGTCAGGAGATGTCGGGCGACCGTTTGCACAGGTGGATTCAATTTCAACCCCCGCACGTTTCGCTGCATCTTCAGCGATTGCATGCGTTTTTTCATCAAGATGAGATATAATTCTCCCAAACTGGTGTTTTTCAAAGTAGCGTGCAAGAGATGCCGCGATAAATTCCCGTTCCTCCCGGTCCCAGTAACCGGTGACCGGAATGTCATAATGACCTGCCGGATAGATGGCTTCCAGTTCCCGTGGCACAATCCCCATAGGGGAGGTCAGAATCAGTTCATGTGCCCGGTTCTGAACGGCATACGAAAACTTCCGGTGACTCTGTGAGAGGGAATATGGTTTGCGCGCTGAACAGGGAAGGAGAACCAGCGTATCGGTGCGGGTCGGGATAAACCGGTCAATCACCCGGTCCACAAACCGTGTGACCTCGGTTCGTTTCAGGGAATCAGCGGTATTGGCAGAGAATTGGGTGCTCCGCGCGATGGGTGTCATCGGTTCAGAGTATGCAGGTGCAGCGTCAAGAAGGCGCATCACCACCACCTGCCAGGCAGCATTCCGGGTCCGCTTTTCAATAAATTCACGGAACACATGTGATCGAATGAACCAGCGTGCCGTTGCAATTTCGGTATCCAGTGCGTTCCGGTTATGAAGCTTCAGATCTTTGTTTTTGCAGCCTTCACAGCCACAAAGCCCGGAATCACGCACCTCATCATAGGAATATTCGCCGTCCTGTGTGCAGAACATTCCGCGCACCGTCATCAAATCCACCGCACGGTAATCAAAGAGATCAAATCCGCAGTAGATGAGGATGGCCGCGTTTGACGGGAGGGCACTTGCCGGCGCATACCATGCCGTGTCCATGGGGAACCGGTCTTTGAGTGCAATCAGAAGTTCCGTGAACCTCCGGGGATTGTCAAAAAGGGTATGGCATCCCGGAACGATTACCGCAGAATCGTCTGTTCCATCCGGTTTCTCTCCGACATATGCATTCAGAATTCCGGTATACTGAATGGGCGTTGGCCATTTGATTTTATCCGGAAATTCAGGCGGGGTATTTGCGAATGGATGATTGAATAAATCGGGAAACATCTCTTTGGGATCAACGATTCCCGGTGTTTGCACACCGTTTTCTCCGGAAGTATATTTACCCGTCCGTCCGGGGCCGTCGCGAATTGTACGTTCAAATAAACTCATATAATTCCTCCAAATTTGTTAGTGCATCTGTTACTACTGCGTTCCATCTCTCACCCGTATGGATGGTGACAGGAATGCCGGGATTTGCATTGATCAGTTGTATGATGCCTTTACAACCGCATTTGACCATATCTTCATCCCATTCCGGAATTTCACTCTGGCCGATAGGGAATGTCTCTTTTAGTCCGTGGGGATATGGGCCGAATGGTGGTTTAAACCGGAATGTTGTTGCGTCAAGAGGGCCGTCTTCATCACTCAGGGTGATATGGATGGCATCTCCGACAGAGAAACGCGGGATCATCTCATGATACCGGATTACTTCTGTCCTTTTGCAGGATTCACTTCCCCGGTAGAAGAATCTCCGTTTTGAGACGGAATCGCGGGTCAGAAGAACATCGGTATATTTCAGCAGTTCCCGGTATCCGTCAAGCAGGCGGGGGTGATTTCTGCAGCGTTCGTCAACGAGTTCCCAGAGGGTGCCGTCCTGAATACTCTGTCTGATGCGTGCAATCTCTGCAAGGCTGACGAGAAGGTTATGTTTGGCAAGCAGTTTCTCTTTATCCGGTGATGCCTGAAGCTCACGTGCCGTATGGGAGCGGCAGACTTCACAGGCACAGGGAAGTTCGCTGAGTTCAGCCAGTTTAAAGCTTCCGGACGGTGTCATGTATCGTCCTTCGCGGGCGTAGAGTGCATAGGCAGCAGAATCAAAGACATCACAGCCCATGGCTGCAGCAAGGGCAAACATCGATGGATGCCCCGCGCCGAAAAGGTGGATACATGCGCCGGGGGACAGTGTCTGTTTGGCTGCCATCACAACGGTGACGAGATCACGATAGCGGTATGATTCCATGAGTGGCACGACAGCGCCAATGGGACAGAATACTATCCCTGTTTCACGGACCTCTTCTCCTGCCTTCTTCCGGAGATCAGGATGAATTCCGCCCTGCACCGGTGCTGCCAGGTGGCCATCGTCAATTATCTCCATCGCTTCACGAATCCGCTGCATTGTAACAGAAAGTTCCTTTTCTGCCCCTTCATGATCCCTGTCAGGCGGGGTAGCAAGATCCATAGGAACAATAATTTCACTTCCTATCTGGCGCTGAAACCGGACCGTATCACTATTTGAAAATGCTACGTCACCATACACTGACTGCTGAAATGCACCTGAGTCAGTCATGATAATGCCATTGAATCCGAGAACGGAATGAAGGCCTTCATTTATTGCCCGTTCGCGGAACTCCTCACTTTTACTGAAGATATATGCATTTGTTATCAGTGCTTCAACACCCATCTTCTCCATCTCTTCAGGAGGGATTAACTGGATGTGGGGATTTATTACCGGAAGAAGCAGGGGGGTCTTTGCAATTTTATCGCCGACTCTGAGTTTCCCTGTTCTCGCCCAGATATCTTTATGCTGGCTCTCAAAAGTGATCACGTGTGTTCCTCCTCATAAAATATTTGTCCTTCAAATGTGTATAGTTCCGTATCATCTCTTCTCCATGTTCCGGGAGGAAGACCTGCTTTTATGCAGATCTGATCTAAAAATGTCATGGCATCCCAGTGGTATTCAACCGGCACCTGGGGGAGGAGAAGGCCGGTTCTTCCGTATCCTGAAATAATCAGCCCGTGTTTTCCGACAGTTACTGCCTCCGGGCGCGTTTCCGGAGGGAGAGAAACAAGAACAGGGGGTGTCAGTATCGTGACTTCTATTGAAATTTCTGGTAGTTCTTCAGCGCGTACGGCTGGGAAACGCGGATCGTCAAGTGCGGCGGATAATGCGGCGCCGGGTATTGCTTCCGATAGGGGGAGCACTGGTGTTGGATACCCAATGCAGCCTCTAAGCTCGCCGTTACGGTTCAGCGTGACAAATACACCGCGTTTTTCGCTGAATGAATCCGGCATGAACACCTCCGGCAATGTATCATTGCCAATGTTCTCCTGAAGAACAGTTCGTGCGAGTTTCACCGCCGTCGCACCCTCTTCTCTGCTGATCCCTTCCATGCCCATATATATTGCAAGATACGATATTAATAGGAGAGGGAGTGTGTGGCTGACGGTGGCATGAAATGCTGCTGAGGAAAGTCCCCACACCAACCGGACGCGTAGCCGCATGCAAGTGCGGGTGGCGAGAGTCACGGCTCTGACACAGAAACGACACGCCCTGCCGTTAGCGATGATGCGACTGAGCCACCAGTTATGCTGGTGGCGAGAAGGCACCTCTGGTGCTGAGTTAACTCGCTGATGCTCTGATCGGCAGGATTCGATGGAACGGTGAAACCCTGCGGGTGCAAGCCAGAACAGGGCAAAGGGCTGTCCGGGCCTGCCCGGGTATGGCGCGTAGCTGAATGCCGCATAGAAACAGAATGGGGCTTACTACTCCCACTCACATTAATCAATTTTGAAAAAGTATATGCTGGTTTACTGTAAGGTATCATTACCGGAGTAGATTCAGATGAATGACAAAGATTACTTTTCTGCATATATCAAAAAAACTGAGACTGAATGCCCCCTCCCTGACGAATCAGTCGGGCATACCATTGCTTCAATGCTTATCGGACACAGGATGGGATTATATGATCGGGCTGTTACACAGGCGGATAAGGTGTTGGGGCTCCTGAAAGATACAGACCATATTCCTGAGGCTCTCGCATGTGCTGTCCTGATTGTACGGAGTGATGCAATGCAGAATATGCCTGAACAGGTAACCATCAAATCAAGTTTTGACTGGGAAGGACACGATCCCTCACAAGAGGACTCACCAATAATCTCCGGTGATGACACAGAGTATGCATTCGATGAAGACAGCTTCAAATGGCTGGCTGTGTTGCTTCCTGAAGAAAAGGCAGATGTCCGGGATGCATACATGCTTGATACCGCCCTGATGCTGCTATACGGTGTGGCTGTCTGTTCATCACCAATGGATGAACAGGCAATGGAAGAGCATCTCTATGATTATCTAATTCAGCGCCTTGGGTTATATCGCAAGGAATAAGCATGAGATTTTATGAGAATAATATCATCTAAGGGCATATTATTTTCAGGGATTATCACCTATAATAATAATATGCAGATTCCAACATCTGGTGAGATTCGGGAAAAACGTATCAAGGCGGGCATGACACAATCAGCTGTTGCAATCCAGGCGGGGTTTTCACAGTCAATGATTGCACGGATAGAAGCAGGGACTGTTGATCCCCGTGCAAGCACACTCCGCCGGATTGTTGCCGTTCTAAATGAATCTGAGACATCATATCCATCTGCGGACGATATTATGACCCGTCCTGTTATCAGCATATCTCCGGAAGAATCAATTAAAAATACCGTGGATGTGATGGAAAAATATGGCATATCACAGGTTCCGGTCATAAAAAACGGTGTCCCTATCGGGTGCGTATCCGAATCAGCGATAATAGGTGCTATGGAAAACGAAATGATTCACCATTCGATGAAAAATACGGTAACAGACATCATGGAAGAAGGATTTCCCACCGTTTCGCCGTCTGAAAAAATAGAACCAATTGTTCACAGTCTCCAAAACCATCACGCCGTCCTTGTGATGGATAAGGGAAAAGTGGTTGGTGTTATAACCAAGCACGACTGCATACGCCGTCTGTCTTAAATTTTTGATATAAGATCGCGAAGGACCGCTTCAGGATCCTTCGCTTTCACAACACCTGATGCAAGGAGCACACCATCGGTGCCAAGATCCAGTGCTGTTCTGACGCACTCGCCGGTACTGATTCCGGCACCAGTCAACACTTTTACCGTCGCATTCACAGAGTGCACTGCCTCGACAGATTTTTCAATGATTCCCGGATCTGCTTTAGATACAGAAATCCCGCTGCCAATCAGTTCCGGGGGTTCAATGGCAATATAATCCGGATTGAAAAAAGCTGCCGCACCACTTGTGGCGACATTATTTGTACAAATAACCGTTTCAAGACCCGCATTGCGCGCCGAACGGTGTGCTGCTTCAACATCTGCCAGAGTCAGACGGCGTTCTGAATGATTTATCAGCGTCCCTGTGGCACCTGCTGCCTTCAGGGCCTCTGCAACAATATGCCCGGTATGCGCCCCCGGAGTAACACCGTCAACATGCTGGGCAAAAACGGGCAGGGAATAGTGAACATGCAATGAATGTATGTCCATATATCCGGGCGCAAGACCAATTCTGACATCATTCTCATGCGTTATTAGTTCTGCAATCTGTGCAATTTTCTGTGCATTATGCCCAAATCCCTCCGTATAGGATTTCAGGTTTATGAGAATGAATGGAGCTGCCATATCGTTTTACCTTCAGTATTATCTTCCCTGTTTTTTAATCCGTATAACATCTCCAAGCGTTGTTTTCATTGCAGAGGTTCCGGATGTTTTCATATCACTATCAACCGCTTCAATCAGTTGAATCTCCAGGACTTTCCCTATTTTCTTTAGTACCTGGTCTTCCGGGACAAATCCGGTTTCAATTTTTTTGATGAGATTTTCCTTTTCCTTAATTTGCTGCGCGAGATCTTTCTGTGTCCATCCTTTTGCCATTCTGGCTACACGGATGAGAACATTGAACTCATCGACAATATCTCCCCCCATCATATCAAAAACATCACGGGGTCTTTTAGTCGGTGGCTTTCTGGAGCCAACCTTTGGTCTTGCTCCCGGGATTCTGGCACCTGGTGGTTTTTTAATTTCTGTACCAAGTTTTGCACATTTCGGGCACACCCACATCTTAGCGCCACCAATCTGAACAAGAATTGGTTCGCCACTGATTGATGCGCCGCAAACTTCACAGTCGGACATTTCAAATCGTAAACAAATTTATAGTCATATGAACAGATATACCTAATTGAGGTTTCAAATGGGGGAAAACTCTGTGTCAAATGCGAAAATCGGCGATGAAGACCTGAAAGAGTACCTTCTGAACCGGATTGCAGCGCTTGAATCGAAAAATATGCAGTTCAAAGAACAGGTGCGGCAGCTCGATATTGAAAAGAAGAACGTAGAGAACCAGAAAATCCGTTACGAACGTGAAATCAGAAAACTAAAAAGTGAAGTTGAGAAACTAAGAAGCCCCCCTCTTGTTATTGGCACCATTTCTGATATCATTGATGAACAGCGCGTAATTGTGCAGAGTAGTGCCGGTCCGCGTTTTATGGTACGGGTATCAAATTTTGTGAGACCTGAAGATTTGAAACCCGGAGTGAGATGCACGATGAATCAGCAGTCACTTACGGTTGTTGAGATTTTACCGGAAGCATTTGACAGCCAGATTTATGGCATGGAAATCGTTGATTCTCCCGATGAATCATACGATGAGATTGGTGGCCTGGAAGAACAGATTCGTGAGATAAAAGAAGCCGTTGAACTACCACTGATACGACCGGATCTGTTCGCATCTGTAGGTATTCTTCCCCCGAAAGGAGTGCTCCTGTATGGACCCCCGGGAACGGGAAAGACCCTTCTCGCCCGTGCGGTGGCCCATGAAACCCATGCGTATTTCCTCCGGGTTGTAGGATCAGAACTGGTGCAGAAGTACATCGGTGAGGGAGCACGTCTTGTCCGGGAAATGTTCGAACTGGCAAAAAAGAACACACCATCCATTATATTCATTGATGAAATTGATGCGATTGGTGCGATGCGCAGTGAAAGCACCACGTCCGGTGATCGGGAAGTGCAGCGGACCCTGATGCAGCTTCTTGCTGATATGGACGGGTTTGAGAACCGGGGCGATGTAAAAATAGTCGCTGCCACAAACCGCATTGATATTCTTGATCATGCACTTCTGCGGCCGGGCCGTTTTGACCGTATCATTGAGATACCACTGCCCAATTGTGAAGGGCGACGGTCAATTATGGAAATACATTCTGCAAATATGGCTCTCGACATTACTGTTGACCTCCGGGAAGTTGCTGAACTGACAGACGGAAAGAATGGTTCAGAACTCCGCGCAATCTGTACGGAGGCAGGAATGTTTGCCATTCGTACTGAGCGAACAATAGTCTATCAGTCTGATTTTATCAAGGCAATTGACAAAGTTACCCTTGACCTGACAAATCACCCCAAGTGCGGCCCGTTCGACAGTCCAATGTTTGCCTGAGTGAACTACCTCTGGGCTAAAGACCCAGAGGCTTCCTGCTTCATTCCCCGAACTATTGTCCGTGAGTCCACAGGCTCTCCCCCTCGTCCCGAGGGTGCAAATATATTATATTCCAATTAGATTTTGTTTATCAAGAGCAAATTTCTTGATATTAACCGCAGCATTGATATCCCGGTCATGATGTGTCCCACAGTCGGGACAAATCCAATCTCTGTCAGATAGTGTCAAATCCCGATTGTAATATCCGCACTTACTGCATATCCGAGAAGATGGTTCAAACCGTCCAATCCGTAGAACAGTCTTACCATATCGTAGTGCTTTATTCTCTAATTGAGTGACAAATGAACTCCATGACGCATCAGCGATATGCTGTGCAAGTTTGTGGTTCTTCAACATCCCGTCAACGTTTAAGGTTTCCAGCGCAATTGCTTGGTTCTCGCATACTAATCTAAAAGAGAGTTTGTGCTGGAAATCGTTTCGTTGATTGTGGAGTTTTTCGTGGAGTTTTGACACTGATTTTTTAGCTTTGTTCCGGTTATTTGAACCTTTTTGTTTTCTACTTAATCGTCTTTGTAATATTTTCATTTGGAAAAGTGACTGTTTCAAATATCTTGGGTTGCCAATTTTTTCTCCATTTGACAGTATTGCAAAATCTTTGATACCAACATCGACGCCTATGGTTGTATTAACGTCAAAGTGTTGTGCAGGTGGTTGATCTTTCCCGTCATCTACCAAGATACTAATGAAAAATTTACCCGACGGAGTAATAGATACTGTTGCGGTTTTTCCCATTCCTTCATATTCCCTGTGTAATTTTGTTTTAACCCATCCAATTTTAGGCAATCTGATTTTCTGGGTATCAAAATTTACATCGTAATGTTGTGGAATTGAGAAAGATTTTGTCGGATTTTTCCGAGATTTGAATTTTGGAAATCCTTTTTTCTCTCGGAAAAAACGGGTAAATGCATTTTCAAGATGCAATGTTGCATCCTGTAAAGACTGTGAATTAACGTCTTTTAACCAAACATATTCTGATTTTAAATCAGGTAACATTTTGTTTAATGTGAATCTCGATATTGATTTACCATCAGATTCATAGGTTTTGAGTTTATTTTCTAAACCCCAGTTATAGACGAACCTACATGCCCCGAAATGCTGAAAGAACAGATTCTCCTGCTCTTTATTGGGATACATTCGGTATTTGTAGGCTCTCAACATACCTATTTAATTGCTACTTAGCGCCATGTATACTTTGTGCTATGAGTCACAATCAAAATGTAATCGCTTACATCCCCTTGGCTAAAGACCAAGGGGTTTTACGCTTAATTGATAAAAATTATAATTTTTCCTGTTCTTCTTCAGAACAGCGTGCACGGAATGTTTTGTCCATTCCTGATGCAAATTCACTGATATTATTTAGTGCTGATTCAGACGTTACCGCCATCCGGTCCATGACCGTATGATATTTGATACCATAGAGTATCTCCCAGTCCCACCTGTCGTGAACAGACTCTTCACGTCCATAAATGATGCCTGCATATGAAGGGGTACAGATGATTCCGTTGGAGAGAAGGCAGAGCGGTTGTGATACATACCGCTGGATATACCACTTTATCTCAGAAATAATCGAGAGTGCACCTCCCAGAGTTGACACTTCAATGCAGACTCCCCAGTCGGTTTTTTTCGGATGATAAAAACGGAGCACTCCCCGGCTGGTTTCAGATGCTAAAAGAATGGAATGAAGGTCAGTTCCTTCCTTTTGTATGAGTAAAACCTTCATAGCCTAAAGGAACATGATGTCCGGCTTCTGGGTTTTATCCCTGACTTTCCGCATGGCTGCTTCAAAATCAGACCACGTGATTGCATCTGCATCACGCCTGACAGCCATCATTCCGGCCTCACGGCAGATTGCTTCAAGTTCTGCACCAGTGCTGTTGTCTGTTTCTGCTGCCAGTTTGTCAAGGGGAACATTCACAAGGTGCATCTTTGCAGAATGAATCTTCAGAATCTGGTGGCGGGCAGCGGTGTCCGGAAGCGGAACCATCACGACACGGTCAAACCGTCCCGGCCGCAGAAGTGCGGGATCCAGCATATCCACCCGGTTTGTTGCTCCCATTATTCTGACATCCCCCCTGTTGTCAAATCCGTCCATCTCTGCCAAGAGCTGCATCAGGGTCCGCTGCACTTCTGCGCTTCCGGACGTCCCGTCATGCATCCGCATGGTCCCGATTGCATCAATTTCATCGATGAATACGATCGAGGGCGCCCTCTCCCGTGCCATGGTAAAGAGCTCCCGCACCATCTGAGCACCTTCTCCGATAAATTTATGGACCAGCTCACTGCCGGACATACGAATGAAGGTGGCGTTTGCCTGATTTGCAACTGCTTTTGCAATCAGGGTCTTTCCTGTACCCGGTGGCCCGTAAAGGAGGATTCCTTTCGGAGGTTCCACACCAATTTTGCGGAATATCTCTGGTTTTGTCAATGGATATTCGACAGCTTCCCTGACTTCTTCAATCTCCTCTCTGAGTCCGCCGATCTTTTCAAAGGTTGTATCCGGAGACTCAATAAGTTCCATAACCCGCACGCGCGAATCAACGGAATTTGCGACAATGCGCACAATTGAGAGAGCATTGTTAACCGCAACTTTCATACCGGGTTTCAGTTCAGTTTCCAGATTTTCAGAGCTTCCGGTAATATATTCCTGGTTATTCCCCTGCTGACGAAGATACACTTCCCCGGAATCCAGGATGTCAATAACGGATGCTACAAAGAGTGGTGTCCGTTTCAACTGATTATTTTCCTTTTTCAGCTGCTCAGTCTCTTTTTTATAATTTTCAATTTCTTTTGTCTGAATTTCGATATTCTCCTGCAGACTTTCAATGATCTCCTCATATTCCTGACTGTTCAGGCTGGTCAGATTTCGTTCGGTATTGGTATTGTCGATGATGCTCTCATCCATGTCATATTTATCTTTGTTCTCACCACATTTATGTAGTATGTCCATTACAATTCAGGCACGTGGTATTTCAGTGGGAATTGGATCCGGTGCCATTCTTGTCAGCAGCGAACCAATCTCCTTTCTTTCAGGAGTAGATCAGGAGACGGGTGTTGTAATTGAATCCGGTCACCCTCTGGAAGGGCAGTCAATAGCAGGTAAAGTGCTTGCCTTCCCTTATGGGAAAGGATCAACCGTTGGTTCCTACGTTATCTATGCGCTGAGGCGGAACAATATGGCACCTTCTGCAATAATCAATACCGAAGCCGAACCAATCATCGCTGTCGGGGCAATACTCGCAGAAATTCCGATGGTTGACCGTCCGGACACAGCAATTGAAATGCTGGAAGACGGGAGGTCTGCATCCGTTGATGGCAGTTCGGGTAAAATAACACTTAATGAAAATTAATTCCGGGTATCAGCGTGTATTATTATATTCTTTTAATGGCAGTGAAATAATTCCCTGAGGAAAAATATCTGATGAATGTAAACTGGCGATCTATATCCTGGGCAAAGAACTCATTTGCGGCACTCAGTGCGGCATGTGAACTGTCCGGCATTACCCTCAGTGAGGTGGATGCTCCGGAAAATGACATCACCTGCTACAGTATTAATTCGGTAAATGAACCTCATTTCAGAGATGAGATTAGAGATGCAGAATGTATTACCATCGTGGGCGGACCGCATCCCACTGCATGTTGGAAAGAAGTATGCCGCTATGCAGATTATGTGGTGATTGGTGAAGGGGAATATACCCTTCCTGCCCTTATCAGAATGATTGAGTCCGGCAGCCAAACCCTGCCGGCCGGGGTGGCTACAAAGAATCAGGTAGTGATGCCAAATCATTGCGTGTTTCTCCCCTCATACCCGCCGTTTACTTCGGTAAAAGGATATGTTGAGATTACCCGCGGATGCCCGTTTGGATGTGGATACTGCCAGACACCCCGCCTTTTTGGCAGGCATATGCGCCACAGAAGAATCGATGATATTGAACAGGCCACCCGCATTTTTCGCGATGTACGGTTTGTCACACCGAATGCTCTTGCCTATGGTTCAGATGGCATTCATTTGCGCCTTGACAAGGTTGAAAAACTGTTCCGGTCGTTAACCGGAAGGAGAATTTTTTTCGGAACCTTTCCGAGTGAAGTGAGGCCGGAGTGTATATCCGATGCATCACTGAATCTGATAGAAACCTATTGCGCAAACAGGAAAGTCCATTTTGGTGCACAGTCCGGCAGTAATCGGGTATTACAGAAGCTCAGGCGTGGCCACACTGCAGAGGATGTGATGAAGGCATATGACCTCTGCCGGGACCATGGCATGACTCCAATTGTTGATTATATTGTGGGCCTTCCCGATGAATCCGATGAGGAACAGCGGCTTTCGGTGAAACAGATGAAAGAGATAACCCGCGGCGGTATTGTGCATGTCCATCATTTTACCCCGCTCCCGGGGACACCCCTTGCGGGTATGTCGGCCCGTTCTGTCCTTCCTGATGTACAGCGGGAGCTGGGAAGAATGGCACGAAGCGGAAAGGCGACGGGTTCATGGATAGATGCTGAGGTAAGGTTTTTTAAGGAGGATGAAGACCAGTTATCATGATGAAAATTCTCCTTCTGACCGATATCCACGGACATTATGATGCCATTTCCGATTTCATGGGATGTGCTCCGGATATCGTTATCATTGCCGGGGATATCACAGACTGCGGCGATCCACAGGAAGCAAAAGAGGTATTCAGACAGATTGATGTACCGTGTTTTGCTATTCCCGGGAATTGTGACGTCCCGGAAATCCTGGATGTAATTGAATATTCTGATGCTGTTAACCTGCATGGAACCTCCCTTGAGATAGGGCAGGTAACCTTTACCGGTGTTGGAGGTTCAAACCCTACACCCTTTAATACACCATTTGAACTCTCTGAAGAAGAACTGGGTGAACTGTTGGAGAAGGCAAAAAAGAGGGGCCGGCCGAATGTTCATAATGTCCTGGTCACCCATGCACCCCCATACGGCACACTGGATGATGTTGGTGGAACACATGTCGGGTGTAAATACTTCCGGGATAATCTGCGGGATTTTGATCTTGTCTGCTGTGGGCATATTCATGATCACACCGGGGTTGTTGAAATCGAAGATACTATTATTGTTAACCCCGGACCTGCCTTTGAGGGCAAATATGCAATAATTACCCTGGGGGATGAACCAAAAGAGATTGAAGTGGAATTATTCACCCTTTAGAATTTTTTTGGGATACCAACAGTTCAAGATAGGACACCGGGATGTGTGCCCCGGAAATATTCAGTTCTTTTTTAACGGATTCAATGGTATTTTGTGCTGCAGAGATATCATTGTCAGTCAAAACTTCAATTTCAACATATGTGCCCAGTCCTTCAACATGGTCCAGAGCGATGGTTGTATCACGGTATCGGTATTCAGTTCGTTCTTTTCTGACGTGTGCACTAACAAAAAAACCAATTGCCGTAAAAAGAGCAATGGCATCCTGTGCAGATTCAACAGAAAGGGTGATCTCTTTTCGTGCCTTTGACCCGCTGTGTTTTTGTTTCGGACCTTTATACGTAATTTCAATACCGGATTCTGTTTCACGTACACGAAGCGCTTCATCTGTGTGGGCATAATCACAGTGCGGTGCATTCAGGTAGGTATCCTGCTGGGACGAACTGCCGAGGTCTTCTGCTCCCAGAGAGCGCAGGCGATCTGCGATTTCCGGGAGACTGGATACCTCAATTTTCGTTTCAACTTCAATTACAGAGCTCATTATTTTAAGTAGGCACGCCGTATAAATATAGACAGGTGAATGTAATGGCAGTTACTGAAGGAAGTTTTATTAAACTCAGATTTACCGGCTTATCAGATGGTATCGTATTTGACACCACTGAAGCAGACAAAGCTAAAGAAGCAGATATTTTCAATGAAAAGAAGGTCTACGAACCAATTATTGTGCGCCTTGGCGGTATGCACGTCATTCCCGGCCTCGATGAGGTATTAATCGGGAAAGAAGTTGGTGAAAAGGGCACTGTCGAAATTCCTCCGGAGAAGGCATATGGCCCCCGTGATGAATCACTGATGAAGTCTGCTTCAGTCAAAAATTTTGGCGAAAAACCTCATGTTGGTATGAGAATTTCATCTGAAGGGCAGGAAGGTGTCGTTGCCAGTGTTGTTGGAAAGCGGGCTGTTGTCGATTTTAACCATGTACTTGCCGGAAAAACGCTTACCTACGAGTATGAGATAGAAGCAGCTGTAGAAGAACCCAAAGAACAGGTACAGGGTCTGATCAATCTCTATTCAGGGAAAGACATGGACCTTGACCTCACTGACGGCGTTCTCACCATTCTTCTCCCTCCGGGAATCAATTATGACAAGAGATGGGGAATGGCTCGTGGCATCCTTATGCACCAGATCTTTGAATTCATCAGTGGTATCGACGAAATCGTGTTAAAGGAATCATATAAACGTCCTGCTGCACCCGAAGAAGCTGAAGAGATTGAAGAAGCTGAAGTCTCTCCGGCACCCGAAGAAGCAGATGAATCTTCTGAACCAGAAGAATCATCCGAAGAATAATTTTTTTTACTGAATGGGAAAACGCAGAATTGCGGCAATTCCTCCTATTGCACTCAGTTGTTTTCCGGGTTCAAACTCTGAAGAGAGAACAGTTATCTTTGCACGCATAGTGTCAGCGGTTTCAAGGAGACGATTGATTGGTTCCTCGCTCATTTTCGTGTCAACAACAAGAATGTCTGATACCGCACCATACTGAACCGCTGTGGTAACTTCATCAAAACCATATGCTGCAGGACCGGTTCCTGACATCCTCTTAAGAAGGTCTTCCATCAGAATTACCTCTCTGCCAAGCTGAAGGTCCTGTGTTATCCGTTCCAGTATCCCCTGCCCAATCACTTCCTGCACCGCACCCTGTCCGGTTCTGCGTGTATCAGCTATCAGCATGCGGCTGGCCAGATCAGCATCTGTTCTCTTGAGAAAACTGAGAAAATCATCTTTCACAAAACCGGGCCCTGCAATAACAATCGATCCGGTGACTGTGGTGAGGGAAGAATAGATTTCTTCAAAAAAAGCATGTCTGGCATCCACACCCTCACGTTTTCCGCTTCCGGCAGTCATCTTCATAACATATTCCGGCCCGTACTGGCGGATGCGGAATATCTGTGCCTCCCCTTCTTCGATGGCTACAATATGCACAATTCCTGAGGTTGATGCAGTGACTGCCCGGTCAATGCGTTCCTGTTCAACCGATGTCCATCGTTTAATGACAGAAACTTCCCGGCCAGGTTCAAGATTTATGGTATGGTAAAAACCAGTGTCGGGGCCCTGTTCAATCACCCCGGAAATTCTCAGCCTGACGGTATCCGGGTGGAATTCTGTTTTCTCCACCCGGAGGCCCAGCCGTACCGGTTTTTTTTCGGTTTTTTCCGGCCGTGTTTTGTCAGTCTGGGAATCCAGGCTTCTGAACGTATCTGCAAAAATAAGATCACCTGTTCTGATCAGATGCCCGATATGCCAGATATCATCAATTGATTCAGGAAACAGGCGTATTTCACCGCTTGAATCCTTCAGCCCATCACATTCCGCTTTCATAACTCTTCAGTAATATCTGATCCACCCGGCGGAACAAATGCAGCAATACTCTCTGAATTCAGAACATTTTTCATTGATTTCCATTCATCTCCGTATTTATCCCGGAGAATTCTGAGTATTTTTTTGGCAACATCATTGGGCTCATAGCGTCCCGGACGGAGAATGACATAATGCTCTGCCCTGCCTTTCACTGCATCAATAGGCCCTCCGATAACACCTAACTCCGGTGTTACCTCCAGACCAATGGCAACACCAAGGCCTACATTCCGTGTGTATGTCCGTTCTCCCCGGACGATAAACGAACCGCGTGAGACATATTCTCCGGTTTCCGGGGTCTTACTTACCTGATTGGGTGATGCTGCATACACATCGGCTGTCAGATAGCCGTTTTTCCAGGCATTTGAATATGATACGGCAAACTGGGCGACTTCATCATTCTTTTCTGTTTTTCCTTTGACGATGATGACACTACCACCATGCACATCAGCATGGACAAATGTGTCGCCTCCCTGGAGGTATTTTTTTACGACTTCTTCATTGGTACCGGCATCCTTCCCGCCAACCATCAGTACTCCGTCAGATGTATAGCACCAGCGGAACCGGTGGAACCATTTCTTTTTTCGCAGAGATATCACGGTTTTTTGCTTTTTGGGGATGATTACCATCCGTTCCATTGCTGCAAATGCACCTGTCCGCTTCTTCTTAAATTTCTTTGCCAGTTCGTAATATCGTTCTGCGTTGGCTTCAAGACTCTCCTCTACAAAGAGTTTGACAATTTTCCCATCTATTTCAAGGTCAATTGCACCTTCAGCAGGAAATACATTTATTATGGCGGAAGCTGATTCACTCTTACTCTCTTTCAGAATTTTACTAATTTCCTGCCAGGATGAAGTAGCACGGGCATTCTTCAGCGTTGTGAGAATTTCCTGAACGAATGTATAGTGCGTATAGATAGCATCAACAATGACCCCATATCGCGCTATCTTCTTTTCAAACGAAGTAATTGCATCTAATTGACGTACCCGGATATTCTCTTCCCGGGTGAGTTTTGGTTTTGGTGGCGTAATCAGTTCTTTCCCACGGGGAAAAAACTGGTCAAGCGCTTCGTGAAATGACGTGAATGTCTCAACTGCTGTTTCATTTCCCAGAAGAAACGGCCAGCATCCTGATTTTGTGATGCAGGGGCTGCGTTCTTCTTCGGTTTTTTTCAGAATTGACAAATATGCCGCAAACAGTTTATCCGGAGGTGCATTAACGGCTGGTTCTGATTTGCTGACACCGGCAATTTTACACGCTTCTTCTGCAAATTTTCCCCCCATGAGAAACTGTGTGGCAAGTGTCCTGACCGTATCAGCATCTGATGCCTGAAGAATGGTGGTAAATTCTTCAACAGATGCCGTTGCAGTATGTGCTGCAAGGGTGTATTTTTCATCTGCAAAAATACTACGATCTTTGAACCGATGTTTTTTCAGGGGCTGAATAATGATGTAATCCCCATCTGTCAGGATGATATTGCCTTCATCAAAGAGTTCAACGAGCAGGTGAAACCGTTTTTCACTCTTTCCGATTTCAATATCAATTACCCGTTCTATCCCCGGCTGAGATATTCCCAGTACTCTGCCGCCATTGCAGTATTTTCGCAGAAACATTGAATATCCTGATGGATTTGGTGTTGCCGCAGGGAGCGATGACGTAAAATGTACCCGTTTCCCGATTTCAATAATCAGGGAAAATTTTTGCTTATTTTCTCCATTGAGACGGATTCCAAACAGCCCTGTATCATATTGGTAGGTTTTTCCAACCCACATAGGGAGAAAACCCTGGGCTTCTGACACCATGGCATGAATATCAAGCCCACTCATTCCCTTTAAATTCGCCATATATACCAAATTACATATTGTTCTAAGACAAAATTATAATGACTGGTGTCTGGATGACTGAAGAAAATGTTTCCAACGGAACTGAGGCAAGAATTGTCAAGTCCGGAGAACAAAAGAGAAAAGAGCATAATGAGCGCATTATCCGTACGGGTATTGCAAGCATTATGGGAATTATCGCCGGAATTCTCTCATTTATCCTTGTTCAGAGTGATAGTCAGGGTGTCATAGGACTTCTCATTCTCCTCGGTGCAATGGTATTCCAGAAACATATATTCATGCTCATGAAGATGGATGTATCTGAACTGGGTGGAAAAGACTGGTTTTACCAGAGTTTTATGGCATTTGCGTTCTGGTTTATATCCTGGACAATTCTCCTTACAATACAATAATTTTGTGATATACTATGCGAATAGCTGTTGTTCATCGAGATCGGTGCCACCCGATAAAGTGTGGCAAAGAATGTATTTTGTACTGCCCGCGTGTCCGTACCGGTGATGAAACGATTGTTATCGGAGAGGAGGGAAAAGCGATTATTTCAGAGGAACTCTGTGTCGGATGTGGTATCTGTGTCAAAAAATGCCCGTTCGGTGCACTTGATATCGTGACCCTGCCCGAAGAACTGGATAATCCGACACATCGCTATGGGACAAACGGATTTGCATTATATGGACTTCCCATTCCGGTTGATGGGAAAGTAACCGGGATTCTGGGAGCAAATGGTATCGGAAAAAGTACTGCGGTAAAAGTCCTCTGCGGCCAGATTGTCCCGAATCTGGGCAATCCCGGAGATGATGCCAATTGGGAAGGAATATTAAAACAATATACCGGAACGGAACTCTATGAATACCTTCAGCAGGTCTCAAAATCATCAATTAAACCATCACTGAAACCGCAGTATATTGATTATATTCCAAAGGTGTTTCAGGGGACGGTGTCTGATCTTCTGACATCAACAGATGAACGGGGGATGCTGGATTATTATATCCGTGAACTTTCCCTTGAAGCCATTCTTGACCGTCCGATTGGAAACGTAAGTGGTGGTGAACTGCAGCGCATTGCCATTGCTGCCTGTCTCTCACGTGATGCTGATTTTTATTTCCTTGATGAAATCACGCCGTTTCTTGATATCTATCAGCGGATGGTCGCAGCAAAACTTATCCGGGAACTGGCAGAGACACGACCGGTGATCATTGTAGAGCATGACCTTGCCATTCTGGATATGCTTGCAGATACCGTACATGTTGCCTACGGAAAACCCAGTGTTTTTGGTATCATTACCCGGCCAAAAGGGGTGAGGATTGGCATTAATCAATACCTGGAAGGATTTTTACCGGAAGAAAATGTTCGTTTCCGGGATTATGCTGTCACCTTTGAAAAACGGTTCCACAAACGGGATGTTGTCCGTCCGACACTCATTGAATTTCCGGAGATGGAGAAGAAATATGGTGATACCTTTTCTCTTACCATCTCTGCCGGGAAAATACAGGCAGGAGAAGTGCTGGGTCTTGTCGGTGCAAATGGTATTGGTAAAAGTACGTTTGCAAAGATTCTTGCCGGTGTTGAAAAACCTGACCGCGGCGTGATGGACAAAAAAATTAAAATTGCATACAAACCACAGTATGTAAAAGCCGACTCATCGGTTTCAGTCGAATTCCTTCTGAGGCAGGCAAGCCGTTCATTTGATTCCTCGTATTATCAGCATGAAATTATTGAACCTCTGTCAATTACCCCCCTTCTTCAGTCATCTGTGGATCAGCTGAGTGGTGGTGAACTGCAGCGTGTTTCAATTGCAATCTGTCTTTCACAGGATGCTGATCTCTATATTCTTGATGAACCAAGTGCTCATCTGGATGTTGAACAGAGGGTGAAACTGGCACGGGTTCTTCGCCGGCATGCAGAAGGGAATGAGGCTGGAATCATTGTAATCGATCATGATATTTATCTTATTGATATGATCAGTGAGCGAATGCTTGTCTTTGACGGGACACCCGGTGTCAGTGGTTCTGCATATGGCCCCTATGATATGAAAGACGGTATGAACCATTTCCTGAAAGGACTGGGAATAACATTCAGGAGGGATCAGTCAGGACGACCACGGATAAATAAACCGGAATCCTATCTTGACAGGGAACAGCGGGCAAAGGGCGAATATTATTACGCAGACGTTTCAAATTCGTAGGGATTATCATTATAAAAGATCAATTGAGTTATAGTTGGTGAGATATGGCAAAGGGAGAGAAACTCGGGGATGCAATCCGGTATGAAAAAATAGATAGTCTACGACAGGATCTTTATTTATATATCGATAAAAATACGGACAAAATAGATGTAAATCTCCCTGTTTTTTTTGCTCATATCGTATCTGCACTGGACAATGGCTTTCCTGATATTGATTATGCGGTATATGATGAATTTATTGACAGTATTGCATATCGGGTAATGACGAAGAGTAGTCAGGGAGGTTCAACGCAGTACATTGAACGCATAATAAAGACTACTATTCGTTCAAAACGTTCTTCAGGAAAGGCTTCTCTCAGAATTCTCGGTGGATTGCAGCTTCTCTCATCAGGGCATTTCCAGGATGCAATCACCTATTTTAGGGATTACTGGAAACATGACGCCAGAATAGGATTTTATATCGCATATTGTTATTATTCCATCTCTAAATCCGGACAGGGGGATGAAAGTTCCGAATTATCACGACAAAAACAGGAGAATGAACTTGCAGCACGGGAACAGTTACTGGAAATGGTGCGGGTTGCCCCCCCTCTGTATCGCCTGAAACCACTGGACTTATGCGATGATGAAGCCATTGAAAAAGCATTTTGGTTTATGATTAAAATGACCCACTGGTGGTTTCCAAATGAAAAATGGTTCATCTGGATTGGCCTGGAAAAGGCAAAAAAGGATCACAATGAGGCAAGACGGGTTGAACTGCTTAATATTGCAACGGTAAAGTTTTTCAATGACCTTGATTTCCTCCGTGAATCATTCAATCTCAGACTTGAACGTGGTGATGGGATTGGAGCAAACGGGATTGTAAAACAGATGATACAGCAATATCCTGATAGTCTTGAACCAATATACTATGGACTGAAGCTTTCTCTTATTGCCACAGGAAAAACATCATATACTCAGTACCGTACGATGGCAACAGAGAAAGAAATGCCTGTTTACCTGATACAAATTTTTGATTGGGCATTTTATGTCTTAAAAGACCAGAAGGATGAAGCAAATATCCAGTTTAATGAGTTATCGCACAGATTTAAGTCATTGTCATATTATTTCATCCCGTTAGATTATATCGCTCAGCATATATTTACCGGAAATGAAGAAGAATCCAGACAGGCCCGTATGCTGTTTATTGATTCTATTGATCTGTATGCAAAAAAAGTGATGAAAATTCAGACTTAAATTATATTATACATAATGAACCGGTACCTGGATAGGAGGGGATGATCCTGTCTCGTCTGAATTATCCGATTTATATTCATTTACGATTGTCACCGGTATTTTCTCAGGTATATTGTCTGACTGATAGTATCCTGCTTCTCCTTTGGTAATAAACCACCATCGTCCTTTTGAGTCAGAGAAGACTTTTGTCACTTCATTATTGGTAATTTCGTTTGTATTTCGGGTAATATGGATGATAATCTCATACGTATGATATCCATAAAGGCCGTTATTTGTACCAATAACAAATACCCCATCCTCTGTCACTGCAACATCATTTATTCGGGTAACGCCAAATCCAAGGGCTGCAGAATCGGTGATGGGAACAATACCACCCGATTCTGAATAATACAGAATGGTATTATCATTAAAAAGAATTACACCACCAAACGGATAATCCACTACCCGGGTCATTTTCCCGAATTTTTCTTCAGGGATGGGAATTTGTGAAAATTGTATTTCCTTTCCTTCTGATACCCCTTTCCAGACACCATTGAGGTGGGTTGTCAGAATAATATTTCCCGTTGCATGATCCTTTGCCATAGAAGTAATATAATAGGCACCAGGACCATTATCTGCAAATGGACGGATCCATTCCCATTTCCCCCCGGATAAACGATTTAACCCGGAATTTCCATTTGCAATCCAGATTGTATCGTTATCACGGAGAATATCATGTATAGGCATTGTGGAAAAAATCTGGTCTGTACCGACTCGGGTAAATGTTATTCCGTCATATTGTTGCGGCCCTGCTGAAAAACCAAGCCAGAGTAAATTATATTTGTCATATTCTATTGTCTGAATATAATTGTCCTGTAGTCCGGTATCATATTCCCATGGTTCCGCCTGAATTGTTGCCCATTCTGAATCAAAAAGAGAAAGACCGTTTGTTGTTGCAAAGGCAATAATACCGTCATGGCTTTCACTGATATCCCTGACATCAAGTGAGGAAATGGATTCATCATCCGGTATATAGGTAACTATTGTTCCTGATACCGGAATAATGATGCAAAACAGGATAGTGCAAATAGCTATAGCTCGTAACATTTTCCATCTGCTCTTCGAACGGCGATTTTTCCTTCGTCTTCCGGAAAAAAATACACTGTTCTCCCGGATGTTCCACCTGTATCTTCGGATTCAATGGGAATACGCAATTCATTGAGATACTCTTTCAAAGCACATATATTTCGATTTCCAATATCCAGATTTCCTTTAAACTGTTGAAACATACTTGCCCCCCCCACCAGATGTGCAGATAAATTCCTCCGTGATGAACCACGTTTTTCCATTTCACAAATCAGAAGAGGCACTGCAGTATCAGCAAATTTTCCCGGTCGTTCGGTTTTGCCATTACTGTCAGGCAACATCACATGTACCAGTCCACCCGTTTTTAGTTTTCTGTCATACAGGATGAAGGCAACACATGATCCAAGCCCAATCGATGAAATTTTTGAGATTCCGGTTTTGTACTCTCCAATTCCGACGTTCACTCCCTTTGAATGATCTGCATTTTGGTTATCCATTGAGAAGTTCCGCCTTTATATCTCCGGATTTATCAGATTGTTGAGAAGTACCAGAATCTGCTTGAGATTTTCTTCTTTTGGCAGCATAACAATTGTACTTTTGATATCATTATTTGTGGATTTGAGTTCAGTCGAGAAGAGGATAATTTCATTAATATCTCCTGACGTCACCTGCGCAATAATATTTTCAAAGGCAGCAAGGGCCATATCAATTGCCACCATGGGTGGTGACGGCAACATGACAACACCAAGAAGTTCTGCCGTTGCATCAAGGAAATGGGATATCATAATATTGCCAATTTCTGTGATTGCACTCTCATCCATTTCATTGAAATCCCGGTCTTCATCAGTTGAACCAAGCATCGTGTTGGTAAGTCGTATGGCCGATAATTTTGGGACATGACAGACAATATAACCGGCAGGCTGTATTTCTCCCTGTATTTCGAAGACAACCATAGCCGAAACTTCTTCACCGAAGTACTTATTTACCTGGGAAATATCAATAACAGAAACCTCTGGCACGGTCATTTCAATTTCACACATCAACATCTGGGAAAGAGATGTCGCTGCATGTGATGCACCAATATTTCCCATTTCCTTAAGCATATCCAGTTGTTGGTCATTTAAATCCATTTTATTCACCTTATATCATTGAGTTTACATCGAGAATGGGAACTACGTCACCATCGCCGGGAATCGTGACGCCACTTACTCCCTTACATGTTCCAATTACGTTACTTAATGGTTTGACAACGACTTCCTGTTGCCCTTCCACTATATCAACCGGGATACAACACTTTGTACCTTTATATTGTATGACAACAACAATATCCCCGTTGCTTTCTCCCTTAAACATTTCATTTAAGTGATGAATCTGAAGGACTTCACCCCTGAATGGAATGGCTTCACTTTTTCCAATCCGGGTAATTGCATCACGGTCAATTCTTGCAACTTCTATAACCGCAGCAATGGGAATTGCACACCGTTTCCCATTAATCCTGACCATCATTACTTCAATTATTGCCATTGTAGGCGGAAGAATCAGCGTAAATGTTGATCCTTTACCTTCTTCACTTTCTACGTTGATTGTTCCTTTTAACGATTCAATGGCATTTTTCACTACATCCAGTCCAACACCTCTCCCACTGATGTCAGTAATTTCGTCTGCAGTGGAAAAACCTGCCATGAAAAGGAAATCAATAATTTCTTCCCGGGTCAGATTGTTTGATTGTTCAGCTGCAACAAGTCCTTTTTCTATGGCTTTTGAAAGAATTATGTCCGGAGAAATACCCCCGCCATCATCTTTCAGTTGAATAACGACATTTCCCTGTTCTCTCCATGCCGAGAGGGCAACAGTCCCTTTTGAATTTTTCCCTGCCTTTAAACGTTGTTCTGGCCTCTCAATACCATGGTTTACTGCATTTCGGATCAGATGGAGCAGAGGATCTCCCAGCCCGTCTATAACGCTTCTGTCAAGCTCTGTTTCCGCTCCGGTCATGGTGAATTCCACTTCTTTTCCATCATGTATTGCAACGTCTCTTACAACACGGGGAAACCGGTTAAATATCTGGCTGAGAGGAATCATCCGGATATTCATCATGAGATTTTGTAAATCAGAAACAGAACGGCTGACCATATTGAGTGATTCATCCATCTCCTTGCTGTTGTACTGGAGGGCAATCTGCCGGAGTCTTCCTCCGGTAATGACGAGGTCCTCTACAAGATTCATCATCTGGTCAAGCCGGTGAATCTCTACTCTGATATTCTGTACTTCTTTCTTTTTAGATTTTTTTGGCGTTTTTTCCGGAGTTTTTTCCGGAGTTTTTTCCGGACTGTTTACTGCACCATCTTCTGAATCTTTTGCATCAGAACCTGATTCAATGGTATTATTTGTGTTATTTTCCTCTGCAAATGGTTCAACCAGAACATTTTGAATATCAACACCTGATGCTGCATCGTGTAATGCTCCTGCTCCGGCATCAGATTGAAGGATGACTGTTAATATTCCGGAAAAATTCCCACCATCATCAAGATCCTGATGAGATGGTTCAGATGAAATGATGTGTCCGATATCAGCCAGATTTTGATATGCAATCAGTGCCCGTACATCTCCCAGATCACTCTCTTTTGAAACGGTAATGATAATCTTAAAGAGATTTTCACCAGAGTTAAGAGCACCATCTGTGAATACCTGTTCTTCAGTCTGCACTTCCTGTGATAAGATAAATGGCACTATGGTGACGTCTGTTACTTCAGAGACGGTTGCTGCATTCCGAATGGTATCTTCATCCGAATCGGTAAGAATATACAGACTCATCGTGCCACTGAAACCTGATTCTGATGATTCCAGTTTCTCAGGGGTTGGCATGCAGCTGATAATATCTCCGATCTCTTTCAGATTTGCAAGGGCAAAAAGTGCACGGATATCCTTCATCTGACTGGTTTCATCAACAGTCAGAGTAATATGATGTGAATACGTTTCCGTTTGTTCCGGACAATCCACATTGACTTGAGAATCACGTTTAGATTCATCTCCTGATATCATATTTTCTTCGGATATCAGTGATTTCAGCTGTTCTGTCAATTCCTGTGAATTGAAAGAAGAACTGTCTCCACCCGATTCAATATCGTCAAGCATCTCTTCAATTCTGTCAGTGCAGGCAAGGAGTATATCAATAAGATCTTTATCGACACTGCGCTCACCACTTCGAATAAGATGCAGGACATCTTCCATAGAATGGCAGAGTGTTTCCATCTCATCAAATCCCATTGATGCTGACATTCCTTTCAGTGTATGTGCTGCACGGAATATCTCGTCAATTGCTGTCTCATCGGATCCATTTTCAAGAATTAAGAGATTTTTTACAATATTTTCATGGTTTTCTATGGATTCAGCAACAAAGAGTTTCCGGTATGTATCATCTTCAGTCATGATTTATTCCTTCTGTTCGATGTATTTCATAATTTCACGATGAATTCTGTTTAGTGGAATGACTTTATCAATAGAATCCCGCTTTAGTGCAGACCGGACCATACCATACACCAGACAATCTTCTTCCCGAACGGCAATGGTGCTGCCTCCGGCATTTTTTATTGCAAGTGCTCCTTCTCCTGCATCATTCCCCATTCCACTGAGAATGACAGAAAGACAGTTCTTTCCAAATACCTTCGCAGCTGAAGAGAATGTGATGTCAACAGCAGGACGAACGGCATGAACCGGAGCTGATTTTGTCAGTGTTATCTGTCCACCCTGACGGCCCTTTTTATCAACATGCCGGGATATTACGGTGTGATACCCTCCTTTGGAGAGATATACATTGCCATTGTTGAGTATATCGCCGCTGACTGTTTCTTTAACAGGCATGGGACATATTCTGTTCAGCCGTTCTGCAAGAGCCGCCGTAAATCCTTCCGGCATATGCTGTGTAATTACAAACGCAGCATTTTGTTGTCCTTTCAGATTTGAAAACAATTGATCCAGCATCGGGGGCCCTCCTGCAGACGAACCAATTAAAATGATGTTTTTTGCAGGAACGTTCGTATCAGGTGCACATTTCTGTGATTCTGTGATACTTATAAGCTGTTTTAACTTAGTTGTTAATTCATTTTCAATACCCCGCATCTTTGAAATATTACGGGGTTTTAGCATGAAATCATCAGCACCCAGACGCAAAGCTTTGTACGTCAGTTCAGCATCGCGTGCAGCCAGTGTACTTAATATCAGAATTTTAGGTTTATACGATAGATGTTTGATATGCCTCAGTGTTTCAATTCCATCCATCTGAGGCATCTGGATATCAAGTGTCATAGCATCCGGCTTAAGCTCTTCAATCATTGAAAGTGCTTCAATGCCATTGCATGCTGTTCCAATAACTTTTATTCCCGGGGCACGATTAAGTAAGTCAGATAAAACAGTCTGGATAAATACTGAGTCATCGACAATGAGAACTCTTAGCATAATGACAGGTTTACGATTTTAATACGCTGTTTATCTCTTCTATAACCTTAGGTGCCTGGAATGGTTTTACAATGTACCCTTTGGCACCCGTTTTTATGGCAAGTTTTACCATCTGTTCCTGTCCGACAGCAGTGCACATAATCACTTTTGCTTTCGGATTAATTGCCATAATTTCTTTTAAAGCTTCAATCCCGTTTTTTTTCGGCATTACAATATCCATTGTAACAAGATCAGGCTGAAGTGATGTATATTTCTCAACTGCATCTTCTCCATTCTCAGCTTCACCCACAATATCATGATTCCCGGAGAACAAAATATTTTTAAGAAGCGTTCTCATAAAGAGTGTATCATCAACGACCAGAATCCTTCCCATATGTAATCTAATAACTTTTTGCTATATACGGTAATAAACATTTTTAATGGGGAATTCTGAAAAGAAACCTGTCTAAAAATAATATTTGACAAATGTCATTAAAACAGGGAGTTACTGGGGGGTGGGTGGTTTCACTGCTTCTGTCACAAATCTGACGCCTTTTGTTGTCAGTTTTACTTCACGGCGTGTCTGGACTACCTCTACCAGTCCAAGTCCCAGCATTCTGTCGTAAATCGCATCTATTTCGCGCTGGGATTTCTCAAGCATTCCTTCAATAGAATGACTGTCCATTCCGCTGTAAACAAGCATTGCCACCTGACTTGAAAGGGGATCCAGTTCTCCATCCAGCGAACTTCCTTTGGTGGCATCAGTCAGGTAATTATAGAGCACCTGCAGGGTTGTTGAGGGACAGAGAACAAAACTGGTAGAAACATCGCCATTCTCCACATGATCAATCTTTACAACGTTTTTTTCAGTCCCCTGGATCTCTCTTTGTGTCTGTTCAATTCCGGAAACATCAGCTATCGGGATACATATCTGATGCTTCTGACTAACAAACCATATGCCGGATGTAAGGACGGTAACTGCACCTTTTTCCCATTCTGCATCACTCACCATCACTCCGCCCCTGATGGCCGGAGACATGAAATATGCCATGAGGCGATATCCGGAACAGCCCATCAGGATTACCCGTTTTAATATAACCAGTGCTTTGGGAACTGTCGCAATTCGGTAATTTTGTTCTGCAACAGAAATGGTGATAATATTCTTTCTCTGCTGGACATCATCAATTGATTTTAGCAGAATCTGTGTATCTACTGGCTCAGGCAGATAAATCGTCGTCTCATCTATTTCAATTTTGGCTGATATCCATTTACCCTGTGCTTCAATTTTTGCGGGAATTGTTTTCATTATTCACTCCTGTCATCCGGGTTGGTTATTTGGTCGGATTTTCCTCCCATTGAATGAAGAACCATTTTTAGCTCTCCAATCAGATCCTCAGTATCAACATGAACATCTTTTAGATCACGGAGAAGACTTGGCTCAGGTCCCCTTTTGACCTTTTTATTATCTGATTCAAGAAGACTAAGGATATCGTCAAATTCATTTTTTCGGGAAAATGAAATTTCTCCATCGATTTCCGGATTACCTCCATCTGTACTTCCAAAAAGGGAGTTGTCATTTCCTAAACCCAGCCCATTTGTTTCTACAGTCTTTTTGTCCTGTAAGGATATTTGATCATCGGGAAGAATATCGGTATCATCAACGTCTTCCTCTTCTTCAATGATTATCTCATCTGTTTCAATTGAGAGATCATCTGTCTCCAGTTCATCCAGGTCAATTGCGTCAAAATCTGATAATTCATCATCACCAAAATTATCGCTTTCAAATTCGGTGAGATTTTCCAGTTCGTTCAGTGAATCATTCAGATTCGAATGGTGAGTGTCCGGGACCGGATCCGGGAGATTAATAAATGACTCTTCATCAAGCCCGTCCTCGATGGTCTGTAGAACTAATTCTCCTTCCTCATCCTCAGATATATCTCCGGCAGCAAGGAGTATGGAATTGATTTCATTATCCAGATTCAATTCATCTGAACCCTGATTCTGAAGGGATGAAGATTTCCCCGATATGCCCATATCTGAATCGATAGATATCTCCTCACCCTCAATTTCAAGAGAGTCAAGGCTTCCAAAATCTTCATCATCAAAAGAATCACTATCATCTGAGGGTCCCTTTGCATCAGAGGATGATACTATCGGTTCACCAATTGTTGTATCCAAAAGGGAATCAAGTTTATCGGTATGTTTCTTGTCGCGGGCCTTTGCTATTGTGGAATTGAATGAACCGATAGCAGCAGCCAGGCTGGCTGATATCCCCTTATTTTTTGTATTCTTTGATTCTTTTTCCGAACCTTTTTTCTTCTTATCTTTCTGATTTTTCGGATTATTTTTTCTGAATCGTGAAAATAATCCTTTAGAAAACAGATGTTTTCTCTCTTTCTTTGGGCGTGGTTGTTCTGTTTTCGCAGTATGTTTTGAATTTTCGGTTGCAATGCTTTTGGGATGAATTATTTTTTTGAAGTCCTTAATTTTTAATAAACCAAGGCCCATTGTCATAATAATTCCAAATGCAACTGATGCAGATATTGTAATAATGAGTGATGCATTAAACAAAATCAGAACTGTTCCGATGGTAATAATACCAACCATCATCAATAACCGACGTACTATTTCATTCATTATAACCCCTCCAATACTGGTATCTGAAACAGCATATCAACAATAAACGGTATTACCATTATAAGAATTCCCGTAAGGCTGAATAATATACTTCCAAATGCGTAATACAAGTAATTTGCACCGCCCTTAACAATTTTCGCTGCCATTATATTTGCAATAGTAATAATTAACAGAGTAAATATTACATATGTCCCCATTTTGTCTTCCGGGAAATTAACAAAAATACTCACCATTCCAGGCATTGTACCTCCTGTTGATGCAAGTGAACTGCTCATTGCAGCACTGGCACCCTCAAATGAGGCCATCACAGAAGTTACCGCACGTGACATGGTAAGTAATATCTGATAAAGGAAAATAAAAATTGAAATCATTGCTATGTGCATAGGAATAAGCAGCACAATAAATCCTGTCGCAAGCATTTCCCTTTTTTCGCGCAACAACGTCTGCTCAAGCATGGATGAACTGACAACCCGTGCGACATCCGAGGGATTGCCACCCAGTTTAATTGAATCACGGAAAATATTAAGATATTTTGAAATAAGGTTGCTTCCGGATTCATCGATAAACCGGTTCCAGACCTGATTATCATCAAGACCCAGATTCAGTTTGGAATAAACAGACTGAATAAATCCGGAGAGGCCTTTTAGTGTTTTTAGATCAACTCCAGCAAGGGCATGGGTTATGGTGAGACCTTTTCCTCCCATGACAGTCCCAAGACTTCTGATAAATACGGAAAAGTCTTCATCACGTCCAATAATATTTTTGTCATCAATAATAGCGAATATTCCAATGGGTGCAAGCAGAATGCCTGCGACAAGATAAATCAGGCCCGGGTTGAACCCTCCGACGATGAGCAGAACAGTGGTGATGAGTATTGTAGGAAGGATAAACCGTTCCATTTTATGTATCATCCTTTGTTCATAACTCCCCTGACCGGGAAGTTCATGACATTTCTGGTCACCCGGGATTGAATGATACATTGTTCCAATACCAAATATGGAAATACCAAGGGTCAGGAGATATGAAGTATGCAGGGTGGAATCTAAATTATCAGGTGCATAAATAGCAACTGAGACCATGATGATGATACTGACAATTGTCGATGAAAGCATCAGAGCGATGTATGCATCCCCCCATTTCTTCAGCATCTCTATACCCTGTTCGAAATGGTTTCGGTACACAATTCTTACGGTAGATAATTCAAGGACCAGAAATTCATTATCCGGAACTCCTGAAGAGATTGAGTTTCCATAGCGTGACAGCATATTGGAAAGGATAGGGTTTTTCGTTCGTTCAGCCACTATTTCGAGAGCTCTTGCATAGTTATAATTCCAGCGTTTAACGAATGTTTCAACCTTTGCGATGTATTTTGATGTAATGTATTCTTTTCTTATTGCAGTGAATGCAAAAATTTCCGGCCGGGATATGTCAGCAGTAATAATTGAGGCCATATACGTTACCGTAAAAAGAATATCGGAACCCATTCGCTTATTTTCTGCGACCTGGGATAAGGATGCCCTGATATTAGCCAGTGTATCTTCAAAAGGTACTTTGCCTCCTGATTTTTTACGGATATTTTCGGTAAATGACTCAAACATGTATCATATCTCGATTTTAAGAAGGCCCTGTTTCTTGATCTTTGTGATCATATTATACAGATCCCAGAATCCCGTATATCCTGCTTTATGAAGTCTCTCTAACATCCGGGCTCTCTTTGTTACTTCATCATAAATTTCTCCTCTCCGTTCTTCGGGCAGTCCAAGAAGTGTGCCAATTTTATTCTCCAGAAGAAAACTGCTTCCGTTTCCCGGGAAATCAAACGTATCTGTTATCGGGTTCCAGACAAACATTGAAACAAATGAAAAACCACCCGTCTCAGGATCATACCCAACCAGTTCATTGACAGAGATCATTCTGCGCACCATGTCACCGTTTGGTCTCCTTACAGAACTCTGGATGATAACGAGATTCAGGTTATCAACGTGACTGACAGGGATATTAATAGGGTCACTACAGAGACGCTGAATGAGTTTTTCAACTGACGCCGCGTGGAATGTACTCATAACCGGGTGGCCGGTCTGCATTGCACCAAATGCAACTGCACCCTCAGATCCTCTGATTTCACCAACGAGAATCTGGTTTGGCCTCTGCCGCAGAGCTGCACGCAGCAGATCAAACATAGTAATCGACCCGCCTTCTCCTTCACCGCTTCCTTTTCCTTTGGATACCTCGCGTGTCCAGTTTTTGTGAGGTACAATCAGTTCAGGGGTATCTTCAATAGATACAATTTTATTTTCCGGTGGAATAAATGTGGTAATAGCATTCAGGGTGGTTGTCTTTCCTGATGCCGTTTCACCACTGACAAACAATGACATGCCATATTCCAGACATATCCAGAGATAAGCAGCAGTCATGTAGTCTGTTGTTTTCCATTCAATCAGCTGAAGAATACTTGCCGGTTCTTCGCTGAATTTACGTATGGTAAAGTTTGACCCGTTTTTACTAATTTCAGTGCCATATACAATATTAATCCGTGATCCATCAGGTAAGGTCGCATCAACGATTGGATCACGATAGGTAAGCGGTCGTTTGATACGTTCTGCCATACGAATAACAAAATCATCGATTTCCGGGGAATTCCTGAATTCAATGGCAGATTTCATTCCTTTAAATATTTTATGCTCAATAAATATTGGCCCGACACCATCACAGGTAATATCTTCTATATATGGATCACTCAGGAATGGTTCAAGAATACCCATCTGGACTTTATCACGAATAAGCAGATATTTTATCGAATTAAATTCCATCCGGGTGAGAATGAGTTTTCCTTCCGGGGTTGTGGGAACATCGGGGAGTTTTCCTTTTTTCTGTTCTTTCTTCAGTTCTTTCTTCTCAGTAAAATCAGTATTCAGAAACCCAATGATTTTATCTTTTAGTCCCTTCTCGGTTTCATCTCCTGATGCGAGGACTTTCATATCTTCATCAGGCCCGATGACATGGGTAATTTCCCCCAGCACCCGATTCAGAACTTCAATTCGTTCTTCATCAGTTGTCGGGTCTTCTTCAAAACTGTCAATGAAGTCTACGAGTTTTTTTTCAACATGACCCAGCAGATCTGTGACGCTGTGAAGGAATGAGGGCTCAATGGGAATATAGAAGTTTCTGACATCATTTTCATCCGGAAATATGTGAATAAATGTCATATCACTTACCGGATAGATGATATTCGGGTTCTCCATTCTTTTTACATCACGGGTCAGTTCAGAGAAAAACAGAGGAATACCAAATGTATTCACCGGGAACATATGAAGATATTCAAGGAGATGTGGTGCCTGCTTTACATATTCTTTGGCGTTCGCGGGAAGCATTCGGTATAATGCACTGGCTTCAACTGATTTTTTATCATATAATATTGATTCATCCGTTTCTTCAGGTGTGAACGGAAGATTGACTGAAGCACTTAATGTTCCCATTATTCAGACCCGTGCCATTGAAATCGGAATTATTTTCATACCAAAACCAGGATGCACTTCAAATGAGACGATGTTTCCGGTTGTTTTCCGTGCTCCGCGAATTTTAACAACCTCCATGACCATGATATATTTTTGACCGACAAGTGCCCGTTTCATCATCAGGTGGGCATCACATATAGAACGGATTCTGACGAGTGTATCTTCCTGAAAAGCGTATGTGTGGAGAGTGATGAGTATTGTTTTTCCTTTATCAACAAGAGTTTTGCAGTTGGTAAGAAATGCAAGCAGGTCTGCAGAGGTTGTGGATTCGGTCAACAGAGTCAGAGAATCAATGATTATAACATCTGATTTAGAATCACGCATGTGCTGAATAATTCTCCTTAAAATCCCCTGCATCTCTTTTTCACCCCATTCAAAACCAACGGTGTGCATGGGAAAAACCTTGAGATATCCCCATGCAAAGTAATCAGAGATGTCAAGACTCATCGATTCCATCTGACTCAAAAAACTTTTTGAGGTATTTTCAGAGGTATAGAGGGACACACTCATACTGCCTTTTAATCCACCCCAGGTGATCTGTTGGGTAATGACACTCTTTCCACTATCATTTTCTCCTTCAATAAGCGTCAGGGACCCCAGAGGCAGACCGTCAGCCAGTTTTTTATCAATCTCAGGATATCCGGTTGAAAGAATCTTCTTATCATCTCCTCCGAGCAAATCCCCTAATCCATTGTCGTTACTCATTACTGTATTCCTCCGAATTGATCAAGAATTAATATATGCTGAATCATATACGCCGTTTGGAGTGGTGACCTTTATCCAGACCGGTGCTATTCCTACAGCGTATTTGACTTTCATTGTCACAGATTCACCCGGATCCAGTTCAGATGGATGAACAAGATCGGGTGTTATCTCGGTCACATACCAGGTATTATTAGTTCCTGGTGCCGTTGTGTATGGTATTAGTATTGGCTGAGTACCTTGAATAATATATATATCCATATACTTAAACTGCGAGATCTTCTCCCTTCCGCTATTATTAACAATCATACTGAGAGTAGATGTTTCATTTGAAACAGTAATATCAAAAATATCAATGGATGTGCCCATTCTGGATTCCTGGAGACTGAATCTTTCTGCCTGTGACATTGTTATGATATCAGCTGCAGTCAGTATTCCCCCTACAACAACATATGCAGTTACGATCAGGAGCACCAGAGAGATCGCGGTTGCAATAAGGCTTGCACTTCCCATAACTACATCCTATGATACGGTATACTGAGTTGATTCGGATACTCCGTTTGGCAGTACAAACTGGAAATATGCATACTTTCCTGCTGTTGAGAATGTGGAAGAATTTGCCACAAGTGCTATCTCTAGCGTTTCACCGGAATCCCAATATTCATTTTTATTTTCATCTTCCCGTATGGTAAATGTCCATTCCCCGGATGTGGGGGTATTTTCTGCAGTATAGACAAAATAATCAAAATTTCCCGGTATCCCAAAATATACGTCTGAAGAAGCAATATCGGTGTCAGCAATGCGTATTGAACCAATATTTTTGATCCATATCTTTGAAACACCATCTAATGGAGTATACGCATTTACAATTTTCATATCTGTTCGCAGACGTTCATCGGTACTATGTGATGATTCAGTGAACGTACTGGTTGCAGTATAAATTACCGGGAAAAATGCATTCACCAATATTGCTGAAGCTACAATTGCTGTAATAAGAAATATTGCGGTGGTGAATGTTTCACTTGACATTAATTATATCCTGTCAAGCATGTCAATCCATTCGTCCTCTACCAGTTTACCCTTGTTTTTATCAGATGGTTCTTCTGTTAGTTGTTGTCCCGCTCTCATATCCATGAGGACTTCTATCATATCACGGTCAAGTGAAGAATCACCGGGCGAGAGTATTCTGTTAAGGACATAGAGTTCTGAAACAAATTCATCTGAACTGATTTCATGAGATTCTCCAAGCGTTTCAGGCATCAGGCGGGCAATATCATTGACCTGCTGATATGCATCATCGGTGATGTATCCCATGGTTCGGTATGATTCAATCATTATCTCAAGTCTGTCAGGTCCATATTTTTTCACCATTTTACTGGTCCATTCAAACAGACGATGAAGTTTCTGAAGACGCAACTTTTCAGATGGCACATCTTTGGTATCCGGGGATAATTCTGCCATCTTCTGCTGCATTGAAAGAAGAAGGTCTTTATCTTTTGACATCTGGACAAAATCTGCATATGATTTCCCGTCAAAACCCGGAATGCCGGGATCGCAGGCATCGGAAAGTTCCGGGTTTGCATTTTGGGATGATTCATCTGCAGATTCGTCCGGAATCTGCGTTATGGCATCTTCATCTTCATCCAACAATTCATTTTGGGGGTCAGTTGTCTCAGGGGCTGTCTGAAGTGCGGTAATGATAAATGGATTTTCCATTTCATTCATGCGTTCCCGTATGTCAATCAGCAGTTTTTTTATGGATTTTTTAATAAAATCAACCTCATCCTGGAGGTTCTGCAGTTTGGCCTCTGGGTCGTCAACAGAGGCCGAACTGATTATTTGATCCACCTGCGATTGATTTATTGCCATTATATTATGTTTTTCAGTATGATGGTATAAAAACGTTTATAATATGGACTGATGGAGATAATCCTGATATTCCTCTTTTATAAAGATATACCTGCGGATATTCCTTGGTTACCGTGGCTTTGGATTTGCAGTTACATATATAATAATTGTTGTAGGATGTGCATGACTATATAAATTATTAATAGTTCATAGAGCAGGTTGACCTTGTCAATTTTTGATGATGTGCTCCACTTCAGACCGAATGCAGCTCCAACAGAAGGACGAACTTCCAGGTTAAACGGGGTATTTATTCCTAATAATGTTGTTGGCACCGCAATGATTGTGCATTTATCTTCCCTTTCAGGGAGTACATCAGTACCTGGCGCACCATGGGTGATATTCCATTCACCCATTCACCTGCAGTTGCTGTGATTGCATTGAGGGGGGGACTTGCCTGTGAGAGTATTTCGACTACTGTTGCAGTAGCGTGGACCATCTGAACAGTGTTGAAGTCCACCGGAGAACCTCCGGCTGAAAGACCAGGGGTAAATCTGATTGCTTCAATGGCATCATTATCATCTGAGTCAAGTCCATATACATCCCCCTATTACTTCAGGACTGGATGACGCCATCTCAACACTGGTATTGACAACTTCCTGGGATTTCTGTGTGGTGAAGAAACCGGCACCCGGGACAACGTATGAGAACACTGCTGCGACGACAACAAATGCTGCGACGACAACAAATGCTATTGAGCACAATTGCGGCCTCAAGGCCAGTGAACCCTTCTTCTTTGTTCATGATTTGTTTCATTTTATGCCTCCCGTGTCTGTTCGTCTTCTCACAGCCATGTGCGAAAAAGAAAGAGAATCAGAGCATGCATCCCTTCGCTGGATACTGGTATAAATACATTTCTGAGACAGGAATAAATGGAACTGTTTCTCAGGAGATATGCTTCAAACGGGTAATATCCCCAAACAGGTTTCTTTGTGGGAATAAAAGAAAAAAAAGATTAGTATAGTAGGTTTACCGCATTAATCTTTGCAGGAACAGTCCTCTTCAGACCAAATGATGTACCTACGGACGGGCGGACCTCAAGATTGAATTTCTGGTTTTTCGTCAGTGGAGTTGTTGGCATTGCAAGAATAGTAAATTTGTCCTGTCCTTCCAGAAGCAGATCAGTCTCTTTGGCACCATGTATAATAGTCCAGTTTCCTGGTTTTGGCGAGAAGGTTTCATCTTCATGAACCATCACTGTAGTGTTATTTAGGATTTCAACATTACCAGTGGTTGCAAACACCATCTGTATGGTGGAGAAATCAACAGGTGACCCACCAGCAGAAAGAGCAAAGGTAGCGCGGATGGTATCGACTTCGGTTGCATTGCCTATGTGTTCATCACTGGTATTCAGACCATACACATCGCCAACGACTTCAAGACTGGATGATGCCATTTCAACACTGGTATAGACAACTTCCTGTGCTTTCTGTGTAGTGAAGAAACCAGCGCCTAATACAACATATGAGAACACTGCCGCGACCACAACAAATGCAATGAGCACAATTGCGGCCTCAAGGCCGGTAAACCCTTCTTCTCTGTTCATAATTTGTTTCATTAATTACCTCCTTTCTGTCATTCATCCGTTGGATGTTAACAACTTATTTTTTAACTCTTCACTATATAATAATTGTGTAACCGGTATTGCATCTCGAGCTATTTTGAGCATAAAAATAGGAAAGTGCCACACTTGGTTGCGGCCTTGCCTATCATATTTACCGAACAAATTCAGCATCCGTTGTAAATTTCAGAAGACCGGATACTTATCCACTTCGTCCCATGGTAAAAACACCGCGCCGGATGGGGACGGAAGAATTTCACGAGTATTCCTTGCAGGAACGATTCATTTCAGATCATATTCTGCATCTGTAGGCAGGCAAATCCCAATGATTGAATGCTCTGTTTTTCAATGGTAAGAAGGTATATTTGTCCTCTTCTTCCAGGAGCATATCATATAGGGAAGTGAATGGAACACCCTCAGGGGATACACTTCTAATAGAATTCTGTGTAAAAATGAGTCTGAAAAAAAAAGATTAGTATAGTAGGTTTACCGAATTAATCTTTGCAGGAACAGTCCTCTTCAGACCAAATGATGTACCAATGGACGGGCGAACCTCAAGATTGAATTTCTGGTTTTTCGTCAGTGGCTCCGTTGGCATTGCAAGAATAGTAAATTTGTCCTGTCCTTCCAGAAGCAGATCAGTCTCTTTGGCACCATGTATAATAGTCCAGTTTCCTGGTTTTGGCGAGAAGGTTTCATCTTCATGAACCATTTCTGTAGTGTTATTTAGGATTTCAACATCAGTATCGGTTGCAAACACCATCTGTATGGTGGAGAAATCAACAGGTGACCCACCAGCAGAAAGAGCAAAGGTAGCGCGGATAGTATCGACTTCGGTTGCATTGCCTATGTGTTCATCACTGGTATTCAGACCATACACATCGCCAACGACTTCAAGACTGGATGATGCCATTTCAACACTGGTATAGACAACTTCCTGAGCTTTCTGTGTAGTGAAGAAACCAGCGCCTAAGACAACATATGAGAACACTGCTGCAACGACAACGAATGCGATAAGCACAATAGCTGCCTCTAGGCCGGTAAATCCTTCCTCTTTATTCATAAATTGTTTCATTTGGTATACCTCTTTATCGTGATCACCAATTTGATGATGACAATTTATATCTCACCCAACTAGTATATACCCCTTCCGTATGATGCAGGGCAATCTGCCGTTTATTCATGGTATTAGTTAAATAACCCCAAAGTTTGCAAAACCGATTTGCATATCAATCAGATAATTTCTGCCAAAATCGAATGAATGACAGGTGATACCCGTACATTTCCTGAATGAAATGATATCAGATGTCATTGTAGAATCGATCCGATATTATCTGGGTGTTCATTTGGATAATTCAACGAAATACAGAGATATTCCTGACACTTTCACTGCATCCGGGGCCAAATCAAAGAAACGAATCTCTTCTTTTACTGACTCCGTGTTATGTGACTCATTGTCTGTGATATGCACATGTTGAATCCGTGAGTCTCTGTAGCCTTGATTGTTTAATATAATCATAATTTTGACTTCAGAAAGCTTGTCTCTGCGTTCCAAAATACAATATTTTTAATCTACAGATGCTAATATATTTAATATGGACAAGAAGGATCTTGTATTTTTCGGGGTAGCAATTGTTATTGTAATAATTGTTGCCCTGATAGGAAAACCACTCATTATGGGAGAACCAATATCGATTCTGCCCTCATCAGAACCTTCTGTCGATCCAAACGAGCCAATGCCCATTCCTTCCATTCTGCCCACACGATCTCCGCGTCCAACTGAGACACCCACACCCATACCCACACCCACGTGGGACGGTGAGGTAAAAACAGTGGGTTATGTTGATCCATCAACATACAATATTGAAACACCTGAACAGATTTCCATGGTTCAGCAACCAGTGTCATACCAGCAGAACAGGGAAATGACTACCTATGCAATCATCCAGGGCGAAGCAAGTGGTGTAACAGAAATTTTTGAGATTCCATTTGGATACTGGGAGATGCACATCACGTTTGACTCATGGACAGACATCCCGATTCATTCATACCTTGAATTTCAGATAAGAAATGCAGAAGACCGGGATGATTATCAGACATTCAATTCAGTTGATGAAGGCCCCCGCGTAACTCAGGATTCGGATGCTCAGGATACCTGGGTTCTTGAACAATATGGCTCAGGCAGCTATTATTTTGTCATCAAAGAACAACTGCTGAAATCGTATACCATAAAAATAATGGTTCCAAAAAGTGATTCCTGAAGGGTATTCCCCATTATTTTTTTATGAATTCAAAAAATAATTTGGATTAATCCAGACTATTTTCCTGATTTTTTATCCGGTGGACTGCAATAAATTCCCGGATAAGTTTTGCTGCAACAGCTGCCGTCTGGCCTGCGTCAATGGGACAGACTTCCATGTAATCGAACGCATCTGCGAGGGGACCAATTGTTCTGATTACATCCCGTATATCAAAATGGGTTATCCCAAATGGTTCCGGAGTTCCAAGACCAGGGGTAAGACAACAGTCAATTGCGTCAGCGTCAATAGAAAGATATACACTCCGTCCTGCAATCTTCTCAACGATTTCACCCAGAATATCTTTCATTCCCCGTTCTCTGACACAATCCGCTGAATAGAGATTCAGATTTTTTGCAAACGCATACTCATCTTCCGTCCCGCTTCGTGCACCAATGATGAATATCTCTTTTGCCCCGGCTTCTGATATTCTGCGCGTGATGCATGCATGATTATATGGAGTGTTGCCAAATTCCTCTCTCAGGTCAAGATGGGCATCACATACCACAAAGCATTCAGAGCGGACTGCCCTGTACGAACCAAGCGTTATACTATGTTCTCCTCCCAGAACAACAGGAATTTTCCCATCTGCTACAATCTGCGCTGTTATCTCAACAACCGCAGCAATCACATCACCGGGAAGGGACGGAACATCCAGATTTCCAAGATCATGAATTGCCGCTTCGCTCATCGTGTATTGATATTCCGGAAGATACTGTTCAAAATTATAACTTACCTTACGTATTGCATCAGGACCCTGTCTCGTTCCGGCTGCATATGATGTTGTACCATCATACGGCACCCCAAAGATAACATACCGGGCATCATCATAGGGAGTATCAGCATCCGCAAAAAGATTGTTGGTAAAATATTGCATTATCAGACATCAGGTTTAGATATCAAGTTTGCGCTTTCCCAGTGATGCAAGGTATGATATTTCCGTTCCTGCCTCAATGCTTTTAAGCTGAACATCTGTTGCATCAAGATCGAACATTTCGAAATCCTTGACATCCATGAACTGGACAGTGTTGCCTGCAATTGAGATTACCTGCGCGCTTCTCCGCTCAACAATAGGCACATAGATTTTTGCAGATACTGGCTGGACAATCGAACGCTTCATACCGTCAAAGATACCCACGACATCAATTCTTGACTTTGCGGCACCATGTTTTCCGGGTTTTGATGTTGCAATGGACAAAATTTTGCATGGTTCATCATCCACAACTGCATATCTGCCTTCTTTAAGTTTCCCGATTTCTGTCTGTTGTTTACTCATGATTAACAATCTCGCAATACATATCTCGGTAAAATTAAATAAATACAATGGTAATGTGCACGTAACTGCAGGTTCAAAAATGAGTTTTTTCACACTATTCAATGAAATTACGTCAGCAGTATCAAATGCAACAGGAGATATTGCAGGTACACCGGATGCCGGAATTGTTGTTGAGATGGGAGCAGACGGCACTCCGACAAAAGCAATTGACAAAATTGCAGAAGATATCATTCTTTCCTATCTTCGTGACGCAGAGGCATGCGGCGAGGTGATAAGTGAAGAAGCGGGCAGATGCCGCATTTCTGATGCAGATGGTATTATTATTCTGGATCCGATAGATGGTACCTACAATGCGATTCAGGGAATTCCCTATTATGCAATCTCTGCTGCATACATGGAAAATGGAGAAGTAACAGCCGCCTATATCAGCAATCTGGGGCATTATGAAGTATTTACCGCTGAAAAAAATGCTGGTGCCTTTCTGAACGACAAGCCGATACGGGTGTCTGATGTTGATACCCTTGATACCGCAACACTAAGTCTGTACGGAAAAAGGGATGACACCAGGCCATTTATGCGTATTGCGAGTCAGATCAGACGATGGCGCCACCTGGGTGCATCAGCCCTCGAACTTGCCTATGTCGGATGCGGAAGAATAGATGGTGTTGTCGATATGCGTGGAACCCTCAGATATACGGATGCGGCCGCAGGTATGCTTATATGCGAAGAAGCAGGGGGCAGGGTAACTACTGCTATGGGAGAATCTATTGCATTTTCTGAAGATGTCAGGGAGGGAAGGGCACTGATCGCAACGAACGGATTATTGCAGGACGAAATTATCCAGTGTCTGGAGAACGTTGAATGAATGTAAAAATAATTCCCCGTCCGGATGACGTCCGTGCGGTTGATTATGCACGGGAACTGGGTATTAAGCTTCTTGGTGATGGCCATACAATCTGGTTTGAACAGGGAAATTATCTGAATGAATCATTTCACATCACTCCTCAGAATGATTCAGATGCTGACATTGCCGTTGTTATCGGTGGAGATGGATCCGTTCTTCATGCGGTGCAGTCAATGAAACCCCAGGTACCTCTTGTTGGCATCAACTTTGGCCGGGTGGGTTTTCTTGCAGACCTTGAATCTGATGAAGCATACCCGTTCATTTCACAGTTGAAACCGGATACCGTTGAGACGGAATCACGGATGCGGATTCAGATTTCAGTGGATGGGAATATCTATAATTGCGCACTGAATGAAGCGGTGATTGTCACCGAACGCCCGGCTAAGATGCTTCAGTTCTCCGTCATTGTTGATGGAATCCCTGTTGAGGAATTCCGTTCAGACGGACTTATTATCAGTACACCCACCGGGTCAACGGCATATGCCATGAGTGCCGGGGGGCCGATTGTTGATCCAAAAATAAACGGGTTTCTGCTGGTTCCTCTGGCTCCGTTTATGCTTTCTTCCCGCCCGCATCTCATTTCAAGCGGACGCAATCTGTCTATCCAGCTCGATAGCGACAAACCGGCGAGTCTTGTCATTGATGGCCAGTATGCAGGAGAATTACATGAAAAATCCCTGATTACGGTTACAGAGTCTCCTGAACCGGCGCTTTTTATCAATGTAAATAAAAATTTTTTCACCAAAGTTGACCGAAAACTCCGGACATTATAATAATACCCTTTTTATTAGTTTTTTTGTCTGACAATGAGAGAACATTTATCTATTTACCGACTTATGTGAGAACGTATCGAATATAAGGTGAAAGACAATGATAGACGAAAGCAAACTGGACCTAAATTATGCAGAAATTGCAGATGCATTTAAGGCTGCAGGAATCTCCGGATCTCCCGTTGCGGTGAAATTTGCGAAAAACGAAGCTGGAATTCCCGAAGGTGTCGAAGAGATAGCAGAGGCTGCACGTCACTGTAAAATAGTCACAATGGCACGAACTGAGGGGAGTATCCTCTATGCCCGTGCAGATAAGCACCAGTGTATGGGCGGTGCATGGGCTCTTGGCCTGAAAGAACTGACCCCGTCCCTAAAATCAGGTGAATTCTACTTCAAGCTGGGCAAATTTGCATCCTGGGCTGGCTGCATGCGAACAATTGATTCAGTGCCTCATGTGCATCCACCGGGCAGTGAAGAGGTCAGCACCTATGCAACTGTGTATTCTCCTCTGGAAAAAACACCGTTTGATCCTCACGTTGTCATTATTATGGCACAGCCACTTGCGATGCTGAAGATTGCCCAGGCAGTTCTCTACAAAACAGGCGGGCGCATCAATACAAGTATGTCAGGCATACAGTCGGTATGCGCAGATACCTGTGCCTATCCATACATGTCTGGTGAAGTTAACTTTTCACTGGGATGCGATGGTTCACGGAAGTTTTCCGGTATCGATGATGACCTGATGGTCATGGGAATACCTGCTGAACTGATAAAGGATGTAGCAGATGCATTACCCGTGATTCTGGGTGCTGCAGGCTCTAAAAAATAAATTATTCTTTTTTTATTGTTTCCAGAATGAGTGTACACACATCTTCTACTGCATGTTCCATTTCCGGACTCATAGATGCTGAAAACTCCATAATTTCACCCGCTTCGATACCAATTATTGTTATCTGAGGACAGACGCCCAGTTCTTCAGCAATATTAACGGCATCAAGGACCCCGATATCAGATAACGAAAGAGGGAAAAATTCATTGGCAGGAGGTTTTGAAAAGACCAGAATCTCTCCGATATGATTCCCATATCCTGTTGTTGCATCAACCAGGATGATATAGTCATATCCTTCCATCATAGGAATCAGTCCCAGTCCCCCCACACCTCCTTCGATAATATCAATTTCAGGATGTGTTTCCTGCAGCAGATTGATAACACGGACTCCTACCGCATCGTTTCCCATCAAAGGATTGCCACACCCAATAACCCGCACACGTCTATTGTTTATCTGCGTATTTTCTGATAATTCGGACATATTTTCTAAAAACAAGTTTCCATCCAATAGTATAATGCTTATCCCTTTTGGCGTTCAATAAAAGAACAAGAGGGAGATGTAATTGCAGGTTTCAATGAAACTGGAAATGAAAGATTCACCCGGACAGCTGGTCTCTGTTATACAGCCAATATCAGATGTTGGTGGCAATATACTCTCCGTTATTCACGAACGGGACCCTGAAGCCGGTAGAGATCTTCTCGATGTACAGATTATGTGTGAAATTCCGGAAGGTTCGCTTGACACCTTACTTTCAGAATATCGAATACAGGGAGTCAATGTTCTGCGTGTTGGTGAAGAACGATTTCTTGTACGCAGGTCCGTAATTCTTATTGGCCATCTGATTCACACGGATATCAGTGACACCATCGACAAAATAGATTCAACAGGATATGCTGAGGTGCATGAACTCTCTATGGTGATGCCTGCAATCAATGAACCTTCATCAGCCAAGATTACCATAAAATCTGATTGCCTCAAAGATATCAACCGGGCGTTCACCATTCTTCGTGATGTGGCAAAAGATAAGGGATTTTTAATGATTGAACCACTGGAGGGAAACTGATGCGCATTGCAATCATTGGATTTGGATCTGTTGGCAGAGGGGTTGCAGAGGTAATTGCTGCAAAGAATACTGACCTTACGGTCACCGCAGTTGCAGATTCCCGGAGTGGTATTATTGATGGTTCCGGACTGGATATTGCAGCAGTTCTCAGGAATAAGAAGGAAACGGGAATGTGCGGCACACCCGGGATAACCGTGTCTGATATCATATCTTCAGATGCATATGATGTGCTTGTTGAGGTTTCTCCCACCAATGCTGAAACGGGTGAACCGGCACTCGGATATATCAGGGAAGCGCTTGCAGGCGGCAAACATGTTGTCACGTCAAATAAGGGCCCTATTGCTCTGAAATTTGAGGAATTACATGCGCTCGCAGCAGAAAATCACGTCACCCTTCGGTATGAGGCAACGGTATGCGGGGCAATACCGCTCATGCATACCATTGAGCACGGTATTGCAGGAAATGAGATATCACGCCTCTACGGTGTTTTTAACGGAACCTGTAATTATATCCTGACACGGATGGCAGAAGAAGGCCTTACCTATAAGCAGGCACTCCTTGAAGCACGTGAACTCGGGTATGCAGAAGCAGATCCAACATATGACGTCAGGGGAATTGATGCTGCAATAAAACTGGTCATTCTTGCGAATGCTGTTTGGGGACTGAAGAAAAGTCTCGCTGATGTGGATATCATTGGCATTGACGGCGTTACATCAGCTGCTATTGCACTTGCGGAAAGAGAAGATCAGACAATCCGGTTGATTGGAGAAATTGATCCGGCCAATGAAATTCTCCGTGTGTCCCCAACGATTCTCCCGAAATCTCATCCTCTTGTTGTCCGTGATACCCTTAATGCGGTGACGATTGAGACCGATCTGGCAGGGGAAATCACCCTGATTGGAAAAGGTGCGGGTTCATCTGAGACAGCAAGCGCAATTATAGCTGATTTACTTTTCATTCGTGATTGTTATGGCCGGCGTGATTGAAAAGCGTCGTGAACTTCTCTCCATAATGAGGGAATATACCCTCGAAAATGGTTTTTTTACCATCAATGATATCGCAGACGCAACGGAGATTGCACGAAGTACGATTCAGGACTGGATAAACCGTCTGGTTACCGAAAAGTGTGTCGCAATCAAAGAAGAAAAAAAAGGGCGCGCACCGGCAAAGTATGTGACAACCAATGTCGTGATGACCAGTTCATGTCGGCGAATCTTTACCACAACTGACGGGGACTGGGTCGCAATCCATCACCAGTGCATGAGTACAGGGTGCGCTGCATTCTGTGAGTATCATCATCGTCTTGCAGGCGGTATTATCTCTGAAGTCAAGAGAAACGGCAGAATTCTGGTTGAATATGCCCGTCTGGGAACAGCTGTTTCAGACATCGGGCTCTACCCGAAACCGGCGGTCGGTGTTACCGGAGTAAGAAGGGACGGGGAATCTATCATCCAGACCATCCAATGCGTGGGGGGCCCTGCGTATTCCCTGACGGATATGATGGCAATGGCTGTTGGTGTCTGTGAGGTGCGTCTGACTGATGGTGGTAACATCACCGAAGGGGAGGTCATATCACAGGCACTTACCCATCTGGTAATCGGCCTTGATGATACCGATACAAAAGAGGGCGGCGCAACATTTGCGCTTGCCCTCGGCCTTCTTCAGTATCTGGGCAAGATGCGCGAGGTAATTCCCATTGGTCATGCTGTTGCAATGCTCTACCCCTATCTGGATGAATGTACGGCGGGAAATTCCTGCAGCTTTATCGAAATTGCGGTGAATCCTGATGCAGTTGATCATGTTATCGAGCGAGCGGTGCGGTTTATTGAGACAGAATCATTATCGAAGGAGTGGGGGATTGCCGTTAAAATGGGATTTGTTATTTCAAAACCCCTCCGCCGTTTTGGTCTTGCAGCACGGGAACGCGTTGTAACAGCAGATATGGCCGAGACTATGGCAGATTCTGAGAATATATGTATATTTGGTGGGAACGGAAGAATCGGGGCGGTTGCAGCAATTGGTCTCTCCCGTGAAGACAATACTATTCTTCTGAATCCCGGCAAATCACCGGATTCAGATGCCTGATCCATTCAAACCCCCTTTTTCAGGCAAAAAATTGAACTATTCTCATCGCGATTTCTATTACTATATGAAGAAACTTTTACTGAAACATATGACAGGGCTGCTCTGTCTTCTTCTTTTATGTATCTGTGCTGCAGGATGCACAGACCAGTCACAACCGTCAGCAGTCGCATCTGCCGGCGACACCGTACAGGTAGATTACAAAGGCTATCTCGATGATGGCGAGGTATTTGACTCATCCATTGAAAAGGGGAAACCTCTTGAATTTGTTATTGGCGGGGGCAGGATGATCCCCGGGTTTGATGCCGCGGTCGTTGGAATGACTGTTGGTGAGAATAAAACCGTGAGACTGTTTCCTGAGGAAGCATATGGGGAACGGGATGAAAATAACGTCCTGATTTTCAATAAGAGCGAGTTTCCTGAAAATTTCACATTTGAAATTGGACAACTGGTTCCCTTGCAATCATATCAGGGTGTCATTGAATTACCAATTATTGCAATCAATGAATCTGACGTCATCATTGACACAAACCACCATCTGGCTGGAAAAACACTGAATTTTGATATTGAACTAATATCAATAACTCCTGCAGATGCATGATGTCTGATAATATAATACCAAAAATAGCACAGGGTGATACCGTCACCCTGCATTTTTCCTCTGCTGACGCAGATACTGGTGAAATGCTGGAATATACGTACGACAATGAACCAAAGGCATACACCATTGGTGCAGGAGAAATAAACCCTAAATTTGAGGAAGCAATTCTCGGTTGCAGGGCGGATGACGAAGTATTAGTGACACTGAAGGCAAAGGAAGCCTATGGCATCTACAATAAAGGACTGGTCTTAAAAATCAGTCGAAGAAAGCTGCCAACGAATACCTTACCGGAACCGGGGACAATCATTCCCATGAAACTGCCCAGAGGTCGTGAAGCAAATGTGACGATTGTGTCGGCCTCCAAAACAACGGTGGTTGTTGATGCAAACCATCCGTTTGCCGGAAGAGATATTCATTACAAAATCTGGGTGTGTTCGGTAACGCCTGGCACGTCAGCGTCCCACGACTGACCCTTATGGGTCTGCCTTCTTTTATTCTTTTTTTGATTCTTCTCCTTTTTTTTGACACATCTGATAGTCAGTATTTTTTTCAGAGTCCGCACATCAATCGGAACCGGTTACTATTTTGACCGAAGGGATCGGATCAACGATTCTTTTTAGTGTTTGTATGTGACCGGTTACGCTGGTGATATACCCACTCTCCACGAATGATCGCCTGATCCATGACATATGGAACAAACAAAGAAAAAATAGATTGAATCCCTTATTTCAGAGGAAACTGACAGCCAGGAGATTGATTGCGGTTCCGATTCCCATACCAAGCATAAGGGTATACGTGGATACCATGAGCGCTATTTTCCAGCCCATCTCGCGGTAAAGAACGGCAATCGTTGAGATACACGGCACAAAGAGCACGCTCACTACCGCAAATACATAGAGCTGAAGACTGGTCATAACAGACCCCAGATCTGCGGTACCTGCGAGGATGGCAAGGGTCTCAAATGCCATCTCTTTTCTCAGAATGCCAAATATCAGTGATGTTGATGCATAGGACGGAAGGCCAAGCACGGCTTCCATAAAGGGCGCAAAGATATCCTGGAATGCCTGAATGGTTCCTGCATACTGGAGCACTCCCAGAAATACACTGCTTACGAGAAGAAGGGGCATTGCAATGAAGAGGAACTCTTTCATATGAAGCCATGCCCGTTTCATGGTCTGCATCGGGATTGGTTTTCTCAGGGGGGCCATCTCAAGGATCATTCCAAACTGTTCTCCGGGCGTGATTTTAGCCAGAACAAACCCGGTGATAATGATGAGAATGAACACTATGAGGTAGATTGAAAATGCCCATGCGACACCGACAAACACAGCAACAATGCCTGCGATGATGACCGTTCGTGCAGAACACGGCACCATGGTTATCAAAAATGATGCAATGATGCGTTCCCGTTTTGATAACTGGCGTATGCTCATGATGGCAGGGACATTGCATCCAAGACCCAGCACCATGGGAATCAGTGCCTGTCCGTGCATGCCGACATGGTGCATTGCCCGGTCGGCGAGGAATGCTGCCCGTGTCATGTATCCGGAATCCTCGAGGATGGATATGAGGATATAGAACACAAAGACAAAGGGAAATGCAATTCCCAGTCCTGCCTGTGTGGCAAGAATGAGTGAGAAGAGAATCTGTTCCCAGAACGGAGATAACCCGGCACTCATGAGGGGTGCAATCAGATATATATTGAATAATTCGACAATAATCTCTTCCAGAAATGAACCAATAAAAAATACGGTCATCAGGGTTGAGAAGAGCAGAATGATGAGAATTGGAATGCCCGGAAATGCCCGTGTCAGAAGGCTGTCAAGATCGGGTTTTTTCTTGTGATCTTTTATGACCGTTATTTCATCAGCGATTTTTGCAGCCGCATTATGACGGTTTGTCGCGATAATCTGGTGCACTGACATCTGGTGCTCTTCTTCAATCTCTTCTGCGAGTGTTGACGCTGAATCAAGAAGGTCGGCATCGGTTCCCAGATTTTGAAGCGCATCAAGGGCCTCACGTCTGGAACATCCATGAATTTTTACAAGGCTTCTTATTGCAGCCTCAATGTGCTGCATATAGGGAACCTCGTAGTTCATTTTCCGTGCGTCAGAGAGTGTGCAGGGGATGATATCACCCACATTCCGTCCTTCTGATGCGGCAGCGGCAATGACTGTGCAACCGATAATATCAGAAAGGTGAGCAAAATCTATCTCGATGCCCGCTTTTTCTGATTCATCAACCATGTTGATGACAACAACACCGGACATCTGATACTCAGCAATCTGTAACAGGAGATAGAGGTTGCGTTCAAGATTTGATGCATTCAGAACCGGAACGATTACATCAATATTCTCTTCCTGCAGATACCGGCGGACACTGGTCTCTTCATCGGATGTTCCGTCAAGGGAATAAATGCCGGGAAAATCTACCAGTTCTACTATTTCCCGCTGATAACAGACGCCACCGGATAAAATATCGATTGTCGTGCCGGGGAAATTACTTATTTCAACGCCAATACCCGTTAACTGGGTAAAAATTAATGATTTGCCGACATTGGGGTTTCCAATAAGTCCGACTTTCATTCAATAGGCTCCACAAGGACAGACGCAGCGATTTCGGGACTGATTGCAATATCACTTCCCTTGATTGTTACAACGAGTGAACCGTTGCTGAGTTTTCTCTGGATGGTGATTTCCTCTCCGGGAATAACGCCCATATCATTCAGACGTCCCATTCTGCGTGGACCCCTGATTAATGCGACACAAACCGTTTCTTTTTCGTTATATGATGACAGGGATTTTAGATCGCACTGCGGGCCGCAGACACGGTTACATGCCTGTTTGCACCGCCTCGGGCGGGAAAGGTATTGATTGAGTCTGCTGATGGTGTCGTCAGACGCCTCATGCTCCATACGGCACGCCTGCTGTGACGCAGTGTTCTGGTCCATTCCCAGCATTTCTGTGAAGAAACATTCGAGGACTTTATGTTTTTTCAGGATACATTTTGCCGTTTTTTGCCCCTGTTCGGTGAGTCTGACAGCAGTGCCGGGCCCCACAGTAATATCTCCGGTATTTTCGAGGTGTTTTAAGTCATTCCTGACGGTATCCATATTCCGGTTAAATTTGTGTGAGAGAAATTCAAGCGTGTCTTCTTCAAGAGATTCAATCCGGTTTTCGAGGATCCATTCAAGATAATCCTCGTGAACTGAGGTTTGCATATATCGAAATACATTATGCAATTCGTGACTAATGATTATGTCGGCGTTACCAAGGTGAGAAACTATTTCAGGAAAAAATGCATCTTCGAACCAAATGAATTCCAGAAAACTTCTGGACCCCCCGTTTTACCTCAGTCAGTTTGAGGAAGCATTCCGCTTTATTATTGATGAATACCAGATTCCTCAGCATGAAATCGGGGTTTTTATTCCCTGTGCGGTCAGAAAACCCTATAGCACGTCGCCCTCCCACCGCCTGTTCCATAAAATATTTGATTCCGTGTATGCGAACGACACGTCATATCATGTGGCAATCTTTGGCACATGCGGGACGGTGCCCGCCGAACTGGAGTGCATGTATCCGTACGCTCAGTACCATTACATGCTGGGCAAATGCACAAACCAGAGAATAAAAGACGATTTTCTGAAGATAGAGACATATCGCCTCTCAGAATTTCTGGAAAAAACGGCTGATACGTATCAGGTGCGGATTGCATACTGCATCGGTGTGTTCCGGGAGGCAATGGTTCAGGCGGCAGCAAAGACGGGCACCGACATTATGATTTATCCTACTGATCCGATGATCCGGAAGATGTATGCTGACGACTGCCCGTTTCCGGAAGGCAGTCTTTCAATGCAGGAATATATTGATGAGTTTACGGGCGGGCTTTTGAAGGCGAAAGGGATGGTTGAGAAGGAAGAGGGTTAAGTGAGGATTATCCGGATTTCTGACATTTGATGTTCTCTCTTTTTGTTTTAATGTAGATTAGAACTGAAAATGAGGATTGTCTCGCTCCATAGAAATGCTATGAAGGGAAAGAAAAGATTCGCACCATAGAAAATCATCAGATGAATATCAGAACCCAAATTAATACTGCATCATCCCTGTTTAGTACCCCTCTTTGGCCCCCTGCGTTTGGGAATCCAAGGGTAAAACTGACGTATTTTTCGCTCATTATTCCTGTGGAAAAAATATCCCTATAATACCGTTTATTTGCGAAAATTACGATTTGCCGGGGACTATTAAAGGGTCGCTATTGTCAGATATTTTTGGGAGGATGTTATGGATCATCTCGACTGAGATCAGCCCTCTCCGGGCTTCTGTGTGGACGCAATATTTTCGGGCGCAAGCCTGTTTTGGGGATATTTAACAGTTTCTTAACCAGATTATAGGCATTTTGCCCGGAGAAATGCGAATTGTATGCCGTAGCTTGCAGGGGTCAACAAATAGCACATCCGGGTGACTGCCCCCGAAATAATCTGTATTCCGTGGTTGAGAGACCTACGATGAAGTGCTGGTCCCTGTTTTCTCAGAGGATTTCTACAGGATCGAAAATATACCTTTTAAACCATCGGATCAGAAAATATTATTTACCACCTCGGTTAACTATTCTGTGTGTGTTCTGATGGAGATCAAGTTCAGCAATCAAAAGTTGCAAAAAATCTGCGAGAACCAAAGATCTGCTAATCGTGAACTTGGTCAATCATCTGCGAAAAAATTACGGACCCGCATAAGTGATATTATAGCCGCCCAAAATGTTTTCGACCTGCCTGCCGGGAATCCTCATCAATTGAAGGGCAATCGCATAGGACAATACTCACTCAGTTTATCCGATGGTAAGCGATTGGTTTTCATTCCGGCAAATAATCCAACCCCATTGGATGATGATGATAGTATAGACTGGTCCCGTGTAACAAAAGTGTGTATTATAGAAATCGGTAATTATCATGACTAATAAAGTTGAAAATTTTTCTCCGGATTGGATTTCACCCCCTGGTGATACAATCTCGGATATCCTGGAAGAACGTGACTGGACCCAGGAAGATTTTGCTAAGAGAATGGGCAATTCTACAAAACATATCAGCCTGCTCATTAACGGTAAAGCATCTATAACACAGGAAACTGCAATGAAACTTGAACGTGTTATTGGAGGTACTGCAGGATTTTGGTTGAATCGAGAGGTTCAATATAGAGAAAATCTCCATCGTTTGGAAGAATCAAAAAATCTGGAGGGATGGGTAGACTGGCTTGATGAATTGCCTGTAAAAGAATTAATGAATTCTGGTTATATTGAAAAAAACAGGTTAATTTCAAAAAATAAACCAGAAGTAGTGAATAATATGCTCCGCTTTTTTGGCGTTGCATCTCCTGCGGAATGGAGGACACAGTATAAGGGCATGGCAGTAGCATT
>JAUVCV010000043.1 GCA_030595665.1 Methanogenium sp. | reverse complement strand
CTCATAGTGATCAATTGATCACTATGATATAATAATCTATCGGCTATATTCTATGCCCAAATCTCTAAAAAGGGGGCGAAATGGACAAATCAAAAAAGTTGTAGGGCGACCTAGTGATCAAAATTGCTCTATTCAGGATTTATTTTTTGCGCATAAAAGAACAATCTGCAACAGGTATCACCTTTGCCCTGCATGGATTCCACCGGATGCTGGTTGCCACGCAACCTCTGGTTCTGTCTCTCACTGGTTGATATCCACGTTACGTGCACTGATCGTTATCCTGTCGGGGCATGTATTGTCTCCCCGCCGGCGATCGGTGGGCATCTTTATTTCAACGTGTACCTTTTTTTAACGGCGTGAACGTCTCCTATATTCAAAAATATGGCATGAAAACCTTCCAAATCATATATTTTGTCTCGCATGATGTCTGTGGCCCAAAGTATTATGGTTATGAATTGCCCAGAAGCTCATGTTAGTCATCTGAAATTTCGTGTTGAGCCAGAGGAATTTTCCATTGATAAATGGAGGCAAAAGTATGAAAACTGTTTTTGTAAGACCTGAACGGTGCATCGGTTGTAGGCACTGTGAAGTGGCATGTGCCATTGAACATTCAGAAAACAAGAATCTCTTCGATGCAATCAGTAAAGAGCCGATCTCAAAGCCACGTATTTATGTAGAAGTAGGAATCCATTACCTGACCTTTCCGAACCGGTGCAGACACTGTGATCCGGCGCCCTGTATGCAGGTCTGCCCGACTGAAACGTTGTATCGTGACGCAGAAACCGGGTCTGTTGCTATCGATTATGCAAAATGTATTGGCTGTGCCGTCTGTGCGATGGCATGTCCATTTGGTATTATTCAGTTTGAAAAAGTGTTTCAGCTGGATACGGGACGGGAGGTCAACGCAAAGTGTGATAACTGCATTGAGCGGCAGAACCGGGGTCTCATCCCTGCGTGTGTTGAGGCATGTAAAACCAGTGCACTGGAATTTGGCGATGCCAATGAGCTGATTAAGGTCAGCAGAAAGGACTTCACCATGCGGATTATCCAGTCTGAAGGAACGGATGTCGAGGTGCCGAAAATCCCGGCAAACATTCAGGCATACCGGACGATTATGAAAGAACTCGCAAAGACGTGCGAACAGGCATGAAAAGAGACGATGTGAAAAGAGGTAGGAAATATGTATGATGCATCTGAGGCAAAAAAAGTGGCCGAAGAGAGAACACTCGACACAACCGATCAGGAGATAATGGTAAAAGCAATTGAAGATGGCATTGAAACCGTCTGGGACCGACTGGAAAACCAGCAACCCCAGTGTGGATTTGGCCAGTTAGGTGTCTGCTGTAACCGATGTACGATGGGTCCATGCCGGATTGAACCGTTTGGTGACAAACCGGACCGCGGAGTCTGCGGGGCAAACGCAGATCTCATTGTCGCCAGAAACATGCTTGATGATCTATCAACCGGTGCCGCCGCCCATTCAGATCATGGCCGTGAGGTCCTGGAAGTTCTGCTGGAAACCGCTGAAGGTAAATCACAGGGGTATCAGATTATTGACGAAGAGAAACTGGGGATCATAGCAAAAGAATACGGCATTGAAACAGAGGGACGGGAGAAGGAAGCAATCGCAGAGGATCTCGCCCGGGGGATGCTTGAAGAATACGGCACGCTTAAAAACAGCATTCAGCTGGCAGAACGGGCACCGGAGAAGACTAAAAATCTCTGGAAAGCAGCAGGCATCTACCCGCGCAGTGTTGACCGGGAGATTGTAGAATCCATGCACCGGATTCACATGGGAGTCGGTGCGGATTATGTCAATATTCTCCTGCACGCGATGAGAACCTCGCTCTCTGACGGATGGGGAGGATCGATGATGGCGACCGAAGCGTCAGATATCCTGTTTGGCACACCCTCTCCGGTCACATCATGGGCAAATCTCGGGACACTATCCAGAGATAAAGTCAATGTAGTGATGCACGGGCATAACCCGGTTCTCTCTGAGATGATTGTCAGGGCAGTCGAGGATCCGGAGCTCATAGCATATGCCGAAGAACAAGGTGCAAAAGGCATCAATCTCGTCGGCATGTGCTGCACAGGAAACGAACTCCTGATGCGCCACGGCATTCCCATCGCCGGGAATATGCTGGATCAGGAACTTGCCATCGCAACCGGTTCTGTCGAGGTAATGGTCATCGATTATCAGTGCATCTTCCCGTCCATTACCCATACAGCAAGCTGTTATCATACCAAAGTCATTGCAACCAGTGAGAAATCAAAGGTGCAGGGCGCCATCTATAAAGAGTTCAGGCCGGAAACGGGTTTTGACACCGCAAAAGAAATTGTCCGGCTGGCCATTGATAACTTCCCCAACCGCAATCCGGACCGGGTGAAGATACCCGCCAGGCCCATTCAGATAATGGCCGGATTCTCAGAAGAAGCCATTTGTGCGGCGCTGGGCGGCACCTATAAGCCACTCACTGACGCCATCGTTGCAGGCAGCATCAAAGGTGTTGTGGGCGTTGTGGGTTGTAACAACCCGAAGATCAAACACGACTATGGGCATGTTACTCTCACGAAGGAACTAATCAAACGAAACATTCTCGTTGTCGAGACCGGTTGTGCTGCAATTGCCAGTGGGAAGGCGGGCCTTCTCATTCCTGAAGCGGCAGACCAGGCTGGTGACGGGCTGAAATCCGTCTGCAACGCGCTTGGCATTCCGCCGGTTCTCCACATGGGTTCCTGTGTTGACTGTTCACGTATTCTGGTGCTCGCTGCCCATGTCGCAAACGAACTTGGTGTCGGTATCGAAGACCTGCCGCTCGGCGGTGCAGCGCCTGAATGGTATTCACAGAAAGCCGTCTCCATCGGCACATACTTTGTCTCTTCCGGCGTGTATACGGTTCTGGGCATTCCCCCAAAGATATTCGGAAGCCCGAATGTCCTGAAACTCCTCTCCGTCACCCTCAAAGATGTCGTAAACGCATCGTTTGCCGTTGAACCGGATCCCGTAAAAGCTGCTGACCTCCTTGAAGCAGAGATTGAACGAAAGAGAACCGCGCTGGGAATCTGATTTCCGGCCCATAACGATTCATTTTTCTGGTGGCAACGATACCATGGATGAAAAAACACTGGACGACATTATTTCACAGTATGATGCTCCCTCCGGGAGATTGCTGGGAATTCTTGGGGAGATACAGAACCGTGAACGCTATATTCCCCGTGAATTGCTTGAGATGCTCTCAGCGAAACTAAAGATTCCTCTCTCACACCTCTACAGTCTCGTTACCTTCTACTCCTTTTTCAGTCTGCAACCGGTCGGTGATCACCGGGTTACGGTCTGTATGGGCACTGCCTGCCATGTAAAGGGTGCGGCGGCAATTCTTACAACGCTGGAACAGCTCCTTTGCCTCCCGGAAGGAGTCACTGAGGAAACCAGATCCCCGGTCACGACAGAAGACAATGCCTTCACGCTGGAGATCGCCCGGTGTTTTGGTGCCTGTAGTATCGCACCGGTTCTCAGGGTTGACAATCATCTGTATGGCTACGCAACACCTGACGGTCTTCCGGCAATTCTTGAAGAATACGGATGGAGGAAGCATGAAGATTAAATCATATGCCGGGTTCATAAACCGGCAGTGTGTCGGCTTACAGAAACTAAAGCCGGATATTCCCCGCATTACTGTTGGGCTCGCCACCTGTGGTGCGGCGGTTGGCGGCACAGTGATATTCGAACGCCTTAAGAGGAGTATTGAAGAGCAGGGACTGGATATTTCCCTGATACCAACCGGCTGTATCGGGTACTGCCGGGAAGAACCGATTGTTACCATCACTCATCCGGGAAAACCGCTCGTTCTCCTCCACCGGGTCTGTGAAGACGACACCGATGAAATTCTTCGTGCGGTGGCATCCGGGTCGGTTCCTTTTGACAAAGCACTGTGCCGGATAGAGGCGTGGGATCATCTGATGGGATGCACCGTGAAATACGGCACAGGCTTTGATCAGATTCCCCTGTATGATGAAATTCCATTCTTCGGACGTCAGCACAAAGTTATTCTGCGGGATGCCGGGCTTATCAACCCGGAAGATGTTGACGAATTCCTTGCCGTTGGAGGGTATTCAGCGGCGTATCTGGCTCTCACTGAGATGCGTCCGAACCAGGTGCTGGATGAAGTGGAACGGTCCGGACTTCGGGGCAGAGGCGGTGCAGGTTTTCCTGCCGGCCTAAAATGGCGGATTACGAAAGAGAAGAAGAGTGACAAAAAGTACATCATCTGCAATGCGGATGAAGGTGATCCCGGTGCCTATATGAATCGCAATGAGATGGAGAGTGATCCTCATATGCTCATCGAGGGAATGATTCTTGGCGCCTATGCTATTGGCGTGGAAGAAGGTCTCATCTATATCCGGGCAGAGTATCCCCTTGCGATCAAACGACTGACGTGTGCTCTCGAACAGGCACGGAAATCCGGCATTCTGGGAACAAACATTTTTGGTAGCGGCTTTTCCTTTGATATTCAGATTGCAACTGGTGCCGGAGCCTTTGTGTGCGGAGAATCAACCGCACTTATTGCCTCGATTGAAGGAAGAACCGGCAGACCTCATCCCCGTCCGCCCCGTCTCACTGATGCCGGACTCTGGGGCAAACCGACGGATCTGAATAATGTCGAGACCTGGTGTAATGTCCCGGTCATTATCAAAAACGGTGTCGATTGGTACACGGAGATTGGGGCAGAAAACAACACCGGGACCAAGGTGTTCTCACTGGTTGGCGACGTAGAAAGGGTCGGGCTGGTAGAAGTACCGCTGGGAACATCAATCAACACCATTGTTTTTGATGTCGGAAACGGTGGTGCGGAGGGAAAACCGGTGAAAGCGGTGCAGACCGGGGGTCCTTCGGGAGGATGTATCCCGGTCCGGTTATTCGATACAACCGTGGATTTTGAAAGCCTCAATGCCATTGGTTCGATTATGGGCTCTGGTGGCATCGTCGTTATGGACGAGGATACGAATATGGTCGATATTGCCCGGTACTTCATCAGTTTTGCAACCGGTGAATCCTGTGGGAAGTGCATTCCCTGCCGGGAAGGCCTGAAACACACGCTTCTCCTGTTAAATCGGATTCTGGCGGGCAAAGGGACAGAAACCGACCTGGTAACATTGCAGGATCTGTCTGAAACGATTGTGGCAACCTCGCTGTGCGGACTGGGGCAGACAGCGCCCAATCCTGTACTGACAACTCTTGCATATTTCAGAGAAGAATACGATGCGCTGGTGAAATCATGACAGATGAAGAGGTTTGCGGAACAAAGGGAGCACTAAACCAGGTCACTGTCACGATAAACGGCAGGGAATATTCCGCAGAAGAGGGGGAAATTCTCCTTGGTGTGGCGATTCGGGAGAATGTTGAGATTCCGCATCTCTGCTATGAAGCATCTCTCTCACCATCAGGTGCGTGCCGCCTTTGTATGGTCGGGGTTCGAAAGAAGGGTAAAACAGAGATGACGACCTCCTGCACTCTGCGTGTAACAGAAGGTCTGGACGTTGTTACTGAAACCCCTGAGATTCTGCGCCACCGGAAGATGCTCCTGGAACTCTATCTGGCCGAAGCACCAAAATCAGAGGTTATTAAGTCACTGGCTGCCCGGTATGGCGTTACCAAAACACGCTTCTTCAAAAAAGCTGAGCCGGCAGATCCGCTCGGCAACAAATGCGTTCTCTGTGGTCTGTGCGTCCGGGTCTGCAACGAAATCATGGGAGGGGGGGTCATCTCGTTTGTGAACCGGGGCCCCTACACCGTCGTTGCAACCCCATTTTTTGGGGAGAATCCAATCTGCCTCGGGTGTGGCGCCTGTGCTCAGGTCTGCCCGACCCATGCGATTGAGATTGAAAATCCGGGCGACGAACGGATCATGACATCCTGGGGAAAGACGAGAGTGAAACTCCGGCAGTGCCCGGTCTGTGGGAAGTATTATGCACCAGACATTCTGGCAGAGACAATCTATGCAAAGATAACGCCACCTCTGTCACAACAAATTCAGGATATGTGCCCGGATTGCCGGAGAAAATACCTTGCCAAACAGGAAGTTCTTGTCAAATCAGGAGATTTTAGCGGAGGAAATAATCATGTGTGATACCACGATGAATGATGCCAAAACACAGCGGAAAAAGATACTTGCTACTGCCCATACTATTGAAGAGCATACGCACAAAGGGTCGGAACAGGGTTTCAGAGTGGTCATCACCGGCAAAGGTGGTGTTGGAAAGACAACGATTTCCGCTCTTCTCTCCCATCTCTTTGTGGCAAAACAGTTCACGACTCTCGCAGTTGATGAAGATCCTCAGATGAACCTGCCCTATGCAATTGGCATACCACGGGAAGAGAGCGAGAGGATTGTACCGCTCACCCACAATCTTGATTATGTGGAGGAGAAAACCGGAGCACGACCTGGCGAGGGATGGGGGCTCATGCTCAAGCTGAATCCGGATGTCTCAGACGTTGTGGAACGGTTTGGGGTACAGGGGCCTGGCGGCGTGAACATTCTGGTGATGGGGACCGTTGTTCAGGCAGCAACGGGGTGTCTCTGTCCGGAAAATGCCCTGTTGGAATCTGTTGTCAGATATATCAATCTCAGGGATAACGAAGTAATTTTGATGGATACTCAGGCCGGTGTGGAGCATTTCGGCCGTGCCATTGCCCAGGGATTTGACCAGGCACTGCTGGTCACCGACCCTACCTTTAACGCGGTTCAGGTGGTGAAACATTCAGCACACCTAGCAAAAGAGCTCGGCATACCCTCAGTTCATCTCATCATCAACCGGGTCAGATCGGAATCTGATGTCAAAAAAGTGCAGGATATTCTGGGTGACACGCTTGGACTTTTCTCAGATCAGTTTGTCTTACCGTATGATGAGGATCTGCTGGAATGCGAACCGGATGTCAGCCCCATGCTCTCTGATAATTCTTCGTCCTTATTTATTGAGAGCATGAAAGAGATTCAGGCAGCGCTGGAATATTATGGAACAAAAGAGAATTTGGGATAGTAAAAATTATCCCGGTTTTTGTTTTATCCCCGCATCATCGCACCGGCATTCCGGGCTGAGGTGTATTTTCCCTTAATTCAGGTGTGATCTGAACCTGGGAGTGGTGTATTCAGACCCGTTCCCTGAGGTGAGGGTGGCCGAAATAATTCTGTATAATAATAGAAAAAAAGTAACTATTCAGCCATGAGTTCCTGAACTGTGAATGAGTTCCCTTCGGCCAACCTTTTTAATGTGCCTCATACACTGATTTCCCGTTCTTCCGGACTGTCGAAATATACCCTCGAATTCTGCAGAATATCTCTGCTCCCTCAACCGATCGGAGCGTCCCTGAGATCTTCTGTTGCACTTTCATCATTCTGAGGTCCCGTTCTGTCAGATTGTTCGTAAATGGGACGAAATAGAGTTGTACATAAATTTCAGAATATCTCCCCGGACCGGGACATATCTTCGATGCAATTGCGGCAGCACTTGGCTTCGTAGGGCAGGCAGGTTATGATCTGATCTTCACCATCGGTGTGACTCTCGGTTTTTACATTGAGGTGGCGATTGTATCTACGGTATTCTGGGGGATCTTTTCAGTCTTCTCAAAATCGGAATGATTCCACAATCAAATTAGTCTGGTTTTTGGATCTGTTGGCCCTGTAGAAATGCTTTGAAGCGAAAGACGATGTGCATGGTATTGCAAACCGATCGGATGAATATTGGAAACAGGAATTCCTGCATCACCCCTGTTTTTTCATCATTCCCCCCCCCCCTTTTTGATCCCCTGTTTTAAGGGATTGGAGGGCAAAATGGACGTATTTTCTGCTCAGATTCATTACTAAAAAAATACGCCCGTAATGCATTTTATTTGCTGAAATAACAGTTGATTGCAGACTAATGTGGGGTCGTGATTCCCTGCTCATTTTGGGAGGACGTATGGGATGTCTCAGGTTGTGAATGGCCCTCTCCGGGCTTCTGTGTGGATGCGTTTTTTCGGAATAATGACCCGATTATGGGTTATTTATGCATTGTTTAATCCGATGAGGGGAGTTCACCTGATGTGACCAGAACCGCAGACTGCAACTCAGATGATCCCCTTTTTGCCCGACCGGTCGTATCCGCAGCCTGATGGTTGCGTAGATAATCCAGAATAATTCCCTTTGCTTTGGGATTGATCAGGTAGCCTACGTATTTCCCGGATTTCGCGGCGGAAACGGTGCCGTCAGCACACAGCCTTTTCATCTGCCAGGTCACGGCAGACCCGGATATGCCAAGGTGACGGGCGACCTCTTTACGTGATGCGTTGGGGTGAAGGATCAGGATTTCATATATTTGCTGCACCGTAGTACTTCTGAGCTGCATGATTACGGTCTGCTGAACATCCCCGTATTTTCCACTATTCTCAAAATATCCGGTATGTCCGTATTTATTGACCGAGATGATTTTGTGTTCCCTCTGTAATATTTTGAGGTGATATCGTTGTATTCCTTTCCCGATATTGCATTCACGGGCGAGAGCAGAAAAGGTAATTCCGGGGTTTTTGCAGATCTGTTCAAAAATCCCGGAACGAACAGTGTTATCAAGCACGTTATGTTTCACAATCCTCCGGCATCCCAGATGACACCAGAGAATGCCCCTGAACATGCCAAAAATTGCGACCAGAATGCCTGATATCTCGGCGACCTGAATCCACAGGGGGAGTTCCCAGAATGTGCAGGTCCCATCCGCACCGCTCGAATCGACGAGTCCCTGATCAATAAGATCCTGGTCGTAGACATGGGGTGATACGACATACCCCCCTGTCCCGGCCTGCACTCCGGTACACACAAACAGTAGAATAAAAGAGAGAAGAAGGAGATGAAATACTATTCTCCGCATGGATGATTCGCTAAGAAAGAGATTCATATTTGGTAATCTCCGATTCCCACTCCTTCGTAGTCATAGTGATCTGTGTGGAAGGGACGCTATTTAATTTTTATGTACCCATTGTCCAACAGGATGGGAACGGTTGGATGACGTGTAAACGATTGGGCCATAAAAAGTTAATAAACCGACGTCAAAAGTCATGCACGGAGCATCAGGAAGATATTGCACGAGGCTCACCCGAACAGATTAAGAAAGGTTGAACCCCCCCGCGTGCCCGGAGGCAAAATTGTGTTTGCCTTACCATTACCTGAAAGCTTCGCCTTTCACCTCTGGAGATAGGCAAAATGGGGGAGATTATGAAACCAAAAATTGAAATGTGGGCGCTGAGCCTGCTATTTGTAATCGTATTTGTTGGATCAATAAATGTCTGGAGGTGTGAATATTAAACCAGAATTTTTCCATTTTCTTTTCGTTTCAGCTATTCTTATGGTATCCTTTTTCATTATTCCTGCCCAGGCACTATCCCCGTTGTGGATATCAGGTCTTGCAGAAAGTAATCAGAATATCACCGATGTTCAGGACACTGGCAGTCACTTCCTCAATTATCTGGCAATCTCGGATGATGGCAAAACCATCGCTGCAGGAACATACGACGGCAGCATGTATCTCATGAATGAAACGGGGGCAGTTTTGTGGAACAGAACAACATCATCCGACACCCGGTATCTTCATAGTTTGCTGCTATCACCTGACGGGAATTATCTTGCAGTTTCTGATTCAGGTTCTGCTCCTGCATCAAATCCAATGAAGAGCATACGCCTGATGCATAAATACGGAGAGACATTGTGGAACAATCCAACCAGAACTTTTGTTTTTCATTCGGCAATCTCGTCGAATGGTTCCTGCACGGTATTTGGATCCTATGATGACATCACATGCTTCGATAAAACCGGCTCGTCTCTCTGGACGTATCCTGTCAACGATCGGATTATATCTCTTGATTTGTCAGAAGAGGGGAAATCTACCGTCGCTGTACTGGATCACACATCCGTTATCTGCCTGAATATGAGCGGTGAAGAGGTATGGAAGCATGAATTTCGGGATGTGAATGACATGCAAATGTCAGGTGACGGCAACTATGTCTGCCTGCTCTCTTCAAAAACACTCTACTGCCTGAATCGTGAAGGGGCAACGCTCTGGAAGAGAGCATTGCCCCAGGCTGGAATAATGCTGGACGTATCGGATATAGGGAATTGTATTGTTGTCAGGACCCCGGGAAGGGTTTTTTCGTATGATTTGTCCGGGAATAATTTGTGGGAATATAGTTCAGAATATCCTGGATCACATATTCACCCTCTTTCGCCTCTCCCGCTGGCACTATCGAATGATGGGACGTACACAGCCCTCATTTCCGGTCAATCACTCACTCTATTAAATCAGACCGGAATTGTGGCAGGAAATTTCTCATCTGAAGAACAACTGTCCGGTGTTGCGATTTCATCCGATGGGGAGGACATTGTGGCGATAACCAAAAAAGATCTCTACTTTTTAAAAAATCCTGCGTATGTATCGGATTCTTTAGTTACAACGAATCCTCGACAAAATGTGACCACTCAGCTGTTGATTGGAGGAAAGGTCCCGTATCAGGGAACTGAAAGTGTGTTCAGCGTTTTTTACAAATCAGCTTTCCTGCCTTATATTCTTGGAGTCCTGATCGTCGTTGCAACCGGTGCAGCGTACTATCTTCTACGGTGGTATCGCAGGAACGATGCACAATAATCAATATGACATCCGGGGATATGAGCGAGTATGCAATCCCTGGATTGAACTTGGGCGATATTTTTATATATATCACGAGCCTTTTCTTTCAAAATAATCGGGAAAACGGAGGCGATGGGCCCCAATTTCTCATACCTTAAAGCCCCTCATGAAGGTACAGGTGGGATATGATCTGATCTTCACCATCGGTGTGGCTCTCGGTTATTATATTGAAATGGCATCGGTATCAACGGCACTGCGGGTGATTTTTTGATTTTTTCAAAGTATGAATCATCATGAGAAATCACTTGTGAGAGTGGATCGCTTTTCATGTGCACACAGGAACAGTTTTCGATGAGCGTTTACAATTATGAATTATTGACCCGTTGGAAGGGTGAACTGGGATATTAGGAAGTGGTATATATCCGATTTCTGGTCCAACCATTTACCCATTGGATGACGTGTAAACGATTGGGCCATAAAAGGTTAATAAAGCGGAGTCAAGAGTCTGATGTACCAACCGAAAGGATGTATCACATCCCTGAGACTATTCCGAATTTCTTCTGAGGTGGTAAAAAATGTCAAATATTGTTTTTGGATTGATTGCTGCAATCATATTCGTACTGGCATACCCGTTTATTCTCGATAAACTGTTCACATTGCTCAGAGAAAAGAGCCGGATTCCTGTTTACGTACTCATCACATCTCTTGTAATACTTCTGAATATTGGGGGGACGAAGCTTTCTCATGCTCCGCCACCGGATCCGTTGTTGACATACACCTTCCTCGCCGTACTGGTGACCATATCGGCCATAGCCGTAGTCATGCCCTACATCTGCTTCACACAGCGATTCTTCACACCGGCAATTACCGGGAGAATGAAAACTCTTGCCATCTTAACCGGGTCGATGTTTCAGATCCCGTTTCTGGCTGCACTGCTCATAAATCCAGAGCGTACGGTAGATGCTGCTTTGCCACCCCTTTTCGCGGAACATCTCCCCGGACTGGGACATATCTTCGATGCAGTTGCAACAGCACTTGGCATCGTAGGACAGGCAGGGTATGATCTGATCTTCACTATCGGTGTGACTCTCGGTTTTTACATCGAGGTGGCGATTGTATCTACGGTATTCTGGGCGATCTTTTCAGTCTTCTCAAGATATGAATGATTCCGCAATCAAATCAGTCTGGTTTTTGGATCTGTTGGCCCGGTAGATTGCTGCGAAGCGAAAGACGACGTCAATAGATGTGCAAACCGGTTGGATGAATATTGGAACCGGTTCAGAACCGGCACAGACCCCGTTCCTGGTGTGGGTGTGCTGTACCTAATGTTCCGGCGCGGATGAGCTGGCCACTGGGAACAGGCAAAATATATTTGTTTTGGCATTGCTGCTTCGTGTGGTCGAAAAAAAATAGTTGAATCAATTTTGATATTCTTTTGTCCGGGATATCTGGGCCGGGGGGGTGTTCTCACGGATGGGAATGAGAGACGATTCTCTTCTGCATAAAACACCTTCTGAAAACAAACGTTCCGTTCTGATAAATGAATAATAAAAACGAGTGCGCCGACCGGGACTCGAACCCGGGTTTAGGCGTTGGCAACGCCTAGTGATAACCACTACACTATCGGCACAATTTACCCTGTGATGCTAGCGCATCTCAGTGCTCTACAATATACACGTCATGAGAATATAATAGTATCGAATTGCGTTTTTGCACCCTCTGTTTTCTGAATGGTGCCTGTATTGTGCGAATTATATATCTCGCCATTATATTATCTATCTGATCAATGTCCCTGAAATGAATCATGTGGCAACATACGAATGGATTAAAAGGTGATACCGTTAAGTGCGTGAAGCATCTATCTTAATCAGGCATGATACCACTGATGATGGACCTCAGGGGTGCGAAGGTTGTTATCGCAGGTGGCGGTGCAGTCGGCGCCCGGAAAGCACGTTTTTTTACTCATGAGGCGCATGTAGTGGTTCTTAGTCGTTCATTTCATCCTGATTTTGCAGATATCACAGCGGAGACGGTGGAGTGTGATCTTTCAGAGATGGATGATGATGCGATCATCTCCTATCTCCGGGACAGTTTTCTTGTGATCACCGCTCTTGAAGACGTGGAGGTAAACGGGAGAATCACAGCGTTGGCACGCAGGTGTGGTGCGCATGTGAATGATGCCAGAGGAGAGGAGGGCGATGTTATTATTCCGTCTGTGGTGCGGGGGGAGACCTACTGTATCGGAATCTCCACCCATGGGCGCAGTCCCGCCATGGCACGCCATCTCCGCCTCTGCATTGAAGAGCACTGCGGGGACATCGACGGCATGGTCCGTCTGCAGGAGGCGCTGCGGGAAGATCTGAAACAGACGGTGAACGACCAGCCGTCACGGTCACGGATTCTCAATGCAGTTATTGACGACCCCGCGATGTGGGATGCCCTCCCCCACGGCACAGAGCAGGCAAAAGAAGAGGCTCTCAGGAAATATCTATGAAGAACGGACTAATTCCATCGGTTGCCATCGCAGGCATCAGCCATCACGGGAGCGATATCGCAGAACTGGAGGCATTTCGCTTTCCCGATGAGGCGGCATTTCTTTCAGAAGCACAGGGACGGTTTAAAGGGGCGCTTTTGCTCCAGACATGCAACCGGATTGAGTTTCTGGTGGAAGGGGATGCCTGTATGGCAGAGGCATTTCTTCGCGAACAGGGGCGGGATGGATTCCGGATGCTGGAAGGAGAGGATGCACTGCGTCATCTCCTCCGTCTCTCTGCAGGGATAGACTCCATGGTCGTCGGCGAAGACCAGATTTTAGGACAGCTGAAGACGGCCCTCACCCTCTCCCGCGAGAACGATATCTGCAGCCCGCTTGTTGAGCGCTGCATTACAAAGGCAGCGCACGTCGGTGTCGAGGTGCGACGCCGCACAAATATCAATAAGGGGGCAGTCTCCATCGGTTCTGCTGCGGTTGAACTGGCAGAGGACCTCCTGGGAAGCCTTACCGGCCGGCATATTCTGGTGGTGGGCGGCGGAGAGATGGGAACGCTTGTTACCCAGGCGCTTGCGGAAAAAGATCTGACCGCAATCTACGTCACCAACCGGACGTTTGCCCGTGCAGAGGAGCTGGCGGATCTGGTGGGAGGGAAGGCAGTGCACCTGGAGGAACTCTTCCGCTATGCTTCTCTTGCAGATGTCATCATATCCTGCACGGCGGCACCGCACCCCATTATCCGGTATGATGCGGTCTGTGATGCGATGCGGGACCGCGTGTGGCCGTTAGATGAAGGCAAAACACCGCTTGTAATAATCGATATCGCGCAGCCCCGGGATGTGGAAGAATCGGTTGGTGACATTGATGGAGTGTATCTTTTTACCATCGATGATCTCCGCACCGTCAGTGAAAAGAATATGAATAACCGGAAAGAGGAGGCAAAAGAGGCGCATGCATTCCTGGATGCTGAACTGACGCAGTTTGTGACCCTCCTCAACCGGACCGGTGCAAGTGATCTCCTTGCCCACCTCCATTCATGGGCAGAGATGATCCGGTGCCGTGAACGAGACAAAGCAGCGGTACGCCTCCGGTCATCGGGTGCACCAGCAGAAGAGATACTTGATGACCTGTCACGGGTGCTTGTGAAGAAACTTCTCAATGACGTAACCTTCTCGGTGAGACGGTGCGCAGAGAGCGGTGATATTGAAACTGCACAGGCACTGGTGCACGCAGTAACTGCAGGAGATAACAAATGTTTCCGGAAAGACGATTGAGACGACTGAGAAAACGAACGATGCAGCCCCTGTTTCAGGAGACTGTGCTGAGTACAGATGATCTGGTGGCCCCGCTTTTTGTTGACGAGGCTGCTTTGACTGCGACTGAAATTGTCTCCATGCCGGGGCAGTACCGCTATCCCCTTCCGATGATAGCAGAGGTGGCCCGGGGAATTGCGTCCGCCGGTATCCGTGCGGTCATACTCTTTGGTATCCCTGCCCGAAAGGATGCCGGGGGAACGGAGGCATACAACCCGGAGGGTGTCATTCAGGAAGCTGTCCGGGCAATAAAATCGGCGGTGCCTGATCTGGTTGTCATCACCGATGTCTGTGCCTGTGAATATACGGACCACGGGCACTGCGGTATAGTCGGGGAAACCGCCTCCGGGCCTGACCTCCTGAATGATCCGTCCCTTGAACTGATGGCGCAGATTGCAGTATCTCACGCAAAAGCCGGGGCCGATATCGTCGCTCCGTCCTGTATGCTTGACGGGATGGTCATGGCAATCCGTGAAGAGCTTGACTGTGAGGGGTATGAGGATACGGCAATAATGTCGTATTCTACGAAATTTTCGAGTGCTCTCTACGGGCCGTTCCGTGACGCGGCAGACTCCGGATTCTCCTTTGGCGACCGGACAACCTACCAGATGAACCCGGCCAATCCACGAGAGGCTTTCTTAGAGTCTGAACTTGATCTGAAAGAAGGTGCTGATATCCTGATGGTGAAGCCCGCGGGGATGTATCTTGACATCCTCCAGTCGGTTGCCTCCCTTGGTCTGCCGGTCGCTGCCTATCAGGTGAGCGGCGAATATTCGATGATCAAGGCGGCCGCAGAAAACGGCTGGATTGATGAGAAGGCGGTCGTTCTGGAGAGTCTTCTTGCTATAAAACGAGCCGGTGCGGATCTTATCATCACTTACTATGCGATGGATGCAGCGAGGTGGCTCAAATGAGAAGTGAAGAGCTCTTTACTGAAGCACAGACCCTGATGCCCGGCGGTGTCTCCAGTCCGGTGCGTGCGATAAAGCCGTATCCGTTCTATACCCGCAGCGCCTCCGGTTCGCACCTCTTAACCGAGGATGGAGAGAATTTAATCGACTGTTGTCTCGGCTATGGGCCCCTGATTCTTGGGCATGCCCACCCGGCGGTGCGTGAAGCCATCTGCTCCTGCACGGAAGGCGGCTGGCTCTATGGGACTCCTGCAGAAAAGGAACTGATTCTCGCACGGATGATTGTTGCCGATCACCCGTCGGTTGATATGGTGCGTTTTGTCTCCAGCGGTTCGGAGGCAACGATGGCCGCCATCCGCCTTGCCCGCGGGTTTACCGGCCGCGAGGATATCATCAAGATTGAAGGCGGCTTCCACGGCGCCCATGATGGTGTGCTCATCAAGGCAGGCTCCGGCGCGACCACGATGGGTGTGCCTGACTCTGCAGGGGTCATCCCTGATGTGGTAAAGCATACGCTGCAGGTGCCTTACAATGACACCGAAGCTCTTTCCAAACTCCTGGATAATAACGAGAACGTAGCAGCATTCATCCTCGAACCGGTGCTCGGCAATGTCGGCCCGGTGGTTCCGGATGAGAACTACCTCACCGAGGTGCGCAAAATCACCGAGGAACACGATGTGCTCCTGATTTTGGATGAGGTCATCACCGGCTACCGACTGGGCATCGGCGGTGCGCAGTTCAAATATGGTATTACCCCTGACCTGACAACCTTCGGCAAGATCATCGGCGGGGGTCTTCCCATCGGTTGTTTTGCCGGTCGGCGTGATATCATGGCGATGACGGCGCCTGCCGGCCCGGTCTATCAGGCAGGGACATTCTCCGGCAATCCGCTCTCCCTTTCCGCAGGGATTGCGTGTCTGAATTATCTGCGTGACAACCGTGGTCTTTATCAGATGCTCGAAGAGAATGCACGGACCATTGGTGAGTCCATTCCAACCGCCAAGGCGGGCGGGTTTGTGAACCTTGGTTCGATGTTCAAACTCTTCTTCCGGAAGACACCGCCCCGCGATTACCGCGAAGCAAAGGAGAGCGACACCGAGGCATTTTCTGTCTTCTGGAATAAGATGCGTAAGGCAGGTATCTTCCTGCCGCCGTCACAGTTTGAGACCAATTTCCTCTCGGTGGCACATACTGACGAAGATGTGGCAACGATTGCCGGGGCATATTCTGAATGCCTCTGACGGTAGGGACACGGGGCTCACGCCTCGCGATGGCACAGACGAACCGTGTCTGCGGGCAGCTTGCCGAACGGGGCATTGAGACAGAAATTGTTGAAGTCAAGACGGTGGGTGACGCCCGCACGCAGGTGCCGATGCATCAGGTAGGGGGGCAGGGCATCTTTGTCCGGGCCCTTGATGATGCCATTCTTGCCGGCGAGATTGACTTTGCTGTCCACAGTATGAAGGACATTCCTGCATTCCGGCCGGAGGGGCTCTGCACGGCGGCGATTCTTAAACGTGATTCTCCGGCGGATTTCCTTGTCCATGAGTGTGATCTCGAAGATATTCATGTGGTGGGAACGTCATCCACACGGCGGCGTGCACAATTCATGAGAAGCAGTCTGGATGTTGAAATTCGTGAACTCCGCGGCAATGTGGATACCCGCCTGCGCAAACTGCGTGAGGGTGAGTATGACGCGATTGTCCTCGCCGAGGCGGGGATGCAGCGCCTGAATATGGATCTTCCCGGGACGCAGCTCTTGCCGCAGTGGTTTGTGCCGTCACCCAATCAGGGGACGATTGCGGTGGTCTGCCGGGATGACTCTGACCTCACTGAACAGCTTTCGGTCATCGACCACCCGCAGACACGGCTGGATTCCGAGGTTGAACGAGCCGTTATGGAGGAAATAGGCGGCGGATGTTTCACGCCGCAGGGCGTCTTTTGCGAGGAGGGTTTCCTTATCGCGGAAGTGCTTTCTCTTGACGGCAGCCGCTATGAGCGGGTGGAGGACAACGGCGATTCGGTGGAGGAAGGCCGTCTCATCGGCAAAAAACTCAAGAATATTAGCTGGGACCTGATTGAAGAGGCCCGGCAGACGCTGGGATTATCAGGAACGGAACAACAATGAGTGGAACAATAATGAACGGAACAGTGTATCTTATCGGCTCCGGTCCGGGAGGGCTGGGCATGATGACCATCCGGGCACGTGAGGTGCTCGACGCTGCGGATGTCATTCTCTATGATCAGCTCCCCGGCGCTGAGGTGCTGGCTTCTCTGCCGGATGCGGCTGAGTGCGTTGATGTTGGGAAATACGGCTCGTCCCATACGCTTGAACAGGATGATATCGAGGCTTTGATGGTTGAATATGCCAAAAAAGGCCGGAATGTTGTCCGCCTGAAAGGGGGCGACCCTTTCCTCTTCGGCCGTGGCGGTGAGGAGATGGAAACGATGCGGGCACACGGTATCCCTGTTGAGGTGGTGCCCGGTGTCACGAGCGCCATCGCCGTTCCCGAATGTGTAGGGATTCCTGTCACC
>JAUVCV010000049.1 GCA_030595665.1 Methanogenium sp. | reverse complement strand
CTCATAGTGATCAATTGATCACTATGATATAATAATCTATCGGCTATATTCTATGCCCAAATCTCTAAAAAGGGGGCGAAATGGACAAATCAAAAAAGTTGTAGGGCGACCTAGTGATCAAAATTGCTCTATTCAGGATTTTACGGCGACCTGAAGAACGCACCCATGATCAAGAATTGTCCGATTACTCTTGAATGCCAACTTACAGAGACGATTGACCTCCCGACAAACTACCTTTTCATTGGTGAGATAAAAGGGGCATATGGCGATGAAAACTGTTTTATCGGGGGAAAACCTGACATCATAGAGATAAACCCACTTCTACTCTCTATGCCGGACAATTCCTACTGGCAGGTCGGCGAATTCCTTGGGCGTGCCTGTAAAATCGGTAGAAGTCTGAAAGCCTGAGAGAGACAAACGTTAAAAACGAAGAATGGCAGGGTGCACCAGGCACAGAAACGCGGTGCTTTCTTACAAAAAGGTGTACCTGCTTTCCCAAACCATGAAAGATTCTTTTTTAGGTACCATGGACATTTCAGGATTATCCCATCCCGCATCACACCCATTTTTCACAGGTTGGGAGCATGGCAGCACACACCTCTCATAAACTTAGATATGGTTTATCACCAAAAGATTCACTTAAACAGGGCAAAAAAATATACATCGATCCCGGGAATGATCCCTCATATCTCCCCGGGCGCCACCATCCTGTATTTTTTCCGGTCAGGAATGGCACATCTCTATTTCAGTCTGCTTCATCACGTTCTGAAACCATGATGCGGATATCATCGTGGCCATTTACATGCCAGGATGATTCATAATCCAGACAATAGACGTCAGAGACAGATGAACAGACAAGCTCATCACGTTCTTCAAGATCGTACTCTCCCATTGGTTTCAGGCACTCAATTCCGGTAATTCTCATGAACTCCATGATATCTCTACAAAAGGATAGTCACAGTGCCACACATATATACTTTTTGCAGATTGCAACACCGTATATGAGCGGGGAATTCCATGAAATATGGCAAAACACGATGAATATACATTTAATTCAATATCAGGTCAATATTTGTAAAAAACGGGACATTAGTCCGGCAAACAATTCAAAGAACTACGAAAAAATATTCCTTTCCGGAATTCAGCCATAATAGACCACAATTACCCCCACAGACCCACCCTATAAGGGGACACAAACACGTGATCGCGCAGAAAAAGACCCAATAATTTAGAGGGGATCATCGGAGTGCCGCAGATAAATATATAAAAAACAGGCAAATCCACCACATTCACCAGTATCTCCATATCAATATACCGCCATTTCTACCCCACATGCTCCACACCAGGACCCGCGACAGAAATCCCCCACCACAGGAACCGGATCGCCGGAAGAATGCCCACCTGGCATGTTCCGATAGGCGAGACAAATTCAGAACCCAAAGACCCGCAGCAGGGATGCATGTATGGACTCTTTTGGATAGGCCCCGGTGAGGCGCCCCACAAGAGAACCGTTTGCAAAGAAGAGCAGAGTCGGGGTGACCGAGATCTGAAAGGCAGCCATCACCTCCAGGTTCATGTCAGCATCACATGTGCCGAACATGACTATCCCCCAAAATTCTCCTGCCAGTTCCTCGATAACCGACGCCATCGTTATGCATGGAACGCAAAACTCGGCCCGGCAGTCCATCACAAAATACTGATGACCCTGTATAACATCAGTGAAATTCATATCAGTCACCTCCATCACGGCCCCCGGATGTCTGGCAGAGGAAGTCACCCTTCCCACCACACCCCTGGGCGTTTTTCGCGCAGGCGTACGAGTCCATTCCCACCCGGATTGTCATTATTCATGAAAGAAATAGGGAGGGCATATGTACTTAACACTGATGTAAGCGGGCCATCATACCCAAAAACGCGGAGAATCTGCCGATTCATATCGCAACTTATATCAAGGCAGGAGTCAACGTAATATGACACACCAACTGGGTGTTGCTCTGCGGAGCGAGGTGGGGTAGTCAGGAAATCCCGACGGGCTCATAACCCGTAGATCGATGGTTCAAATCCATCCCTCGCTATATTAAGCATTTATTATCATTTTAAAAGATTTTTATTCATTTTTTGATACACTACATTCAGAGCGGGAATTATTTTCTGGCATACCAGACCACGTCCGGCACCCACATTTGCCCTGACAATCCAATAGTTAAAAATACTATTTTAAAAAAATCAAAAAAAAAAGATCAGTAGGGATCATTCCTCAGAGAATGAATCCAGCCCTGCCTGATAGTGCTTTGCAACACAGGTGACCTCACGCGGACAGCAACGTTCATCCCCAATGGCAAGCGGATACTCACCAGTCAGGCACCCAGTGCATAGATCCTCCCTGGGAATACCAATGGCACGGATCAATGCCGAGAGAGAGATGTGATGCAGTGACGTCGCCCCGATGGACGAACACACTTCATCATTGTCCATGTCACTTGCAATCAGTTCAGCCCGGGTGGGCATATCGACACCCAGATAACACGGAGCCTTGATGGGAGGCGATCCAATGCGCATGTGCACCTCTCTGACCCCCGCATCGCGGACAATTTTCACCAGACGACGCGAAGTGGTCCCCCGGACAATGGAATCATCGATAAGAATAAGGGACCGATCTTTCAGATGACCCCTGACCGGATTCAGTTTTATTCTAACCGCCGCCTCACGATCTTTCTGATTGGGCATGATGAAGGTACGCCCCATGTAGCGGTTCTTAATGAGTCCCTCCCGATAACGGATGCCGGATGCCTCTGCATACCCTGCCGCATGGGCCATCCCGGAGTCAGGGACAGGGGAAACAAGATCTGCATCCACCGGTGCCTCCTCAAAGAGCGAGTGACCGATACGGCGCCGCACGTCATAGACAAGGCGTCCGTCGATAACAGAATCCGGCCGGGCAAAATAAACATACTCAAACATGCAGTGCGCCCGGTGAGAGGCCTCAGCGATCTGATGAGACTCCAGCTCACTGCCCTTCAGACATACTAGTTCGCCCGGACGGACGTCACGAATAAACGAACCGCCCAGAGCGTCGATGGCAACAGACTCTGAAGCAACCACATGCCCGGTACCAATACTTCCGATACAGAGCGGACGGATACCCAGAGGGTCACGAAATGCCCAGATTTCATCGTCAAGCATCATCACTACCGAATAAGAGCCCTGAAGACGGCGCATGCACATCGCAACTGCCTCTACGACATCACCGGACACCCGGTATTCATCGGCGATGATGTTGCCGATCACTTCTGTATCAGTCGTTGTGCAGAAAATCTGCCCGCGTTTTTCAAATTCCTCCCTGAGACTAGCGATATTAACAAGGTTTCCGTTGTGAGCAAGTGCCACCTTCCGTCCTTGGAAGGTGAAGGTAAAAGGCTGGATGTTCTCCGGGATCTTCTCCCCGGTCGTTGGATACCGAACATGCCCAAGACCTGTTCCCCCCAGAAGACCACAAAGGATCTTCTTATCAAACACTTCCGCAACAAGGCCCTGGCTCTTCTCTTTATAAAGCGTCAGACCATCAAACGTTGCAATACCTGCGCTCTCCTGACCCCTGTGCTGCAGGGCGTAAAGCGCATAATACAGGGGGAATGAGACATCGCCTGAATCGACGATGCCAACAATTCCACACATAATAAATTCCTAAAATCAGTGAGATCGATTCATCTAGTTCTTCGATATCCAGTTATACTTCCGCAGACGTGGAGACTTTCCAAACCCACATGCCGCACATACTCCATGGCGCTTGTGGAATGAAATTTTACCACAGCGCCTGCAGACAATATGCGTTGTTTTCTGCCGTTTTCCCATTGAGGGTGTGCCTTTACTCATTTTTTGTCACCTACCTAAATTATTTTTCTTATTCCACGGATGGAGAGATGTAGATCACATTGTCTCCGCGGACGATTAAAGTGCCGCGTTTCTCAGCCACGCCTTCAATATCTTCTTCTGCATTGTCAAGGACGAGGTTCATATGAACATCATAGCCCTGAAGTATACCCCGAATCTCCCTACCGCCCTTTAAACTGACGATTACCGGTTTCTGGTTAAGGGCCTTATCTAAAATTTCCAATGGTCTTCTGGTCATAAGATTCCCTGCTCTAATCGATGAGGATTAGTATAATTGCAACAGTAACATACATAAATATAGCGACCCGCCCCTCCTGGCCAGGTCACGATCTGAAAAAATACCCAAAGCGACGGTGAATTGTAAAAATGGCAAAGGTAAGCTCACGAAAAAGGCACACGATACGAAAATCTGATCTCACCCGCCTCTTCCGCGGACTGGAAGAGGAGATCGGATCCGACTCTGATCTCTTCCGCTCATCAACTGTAGAAGTGGTAGATACCACCGGAGACATTTCTCTCTATCTCATCGAAAAGAAGCCACTTCTGATGGAATATGAAGAGATGGTCTTTCCAACCATCAGGGGCGCCATCGCTCACCCGTTTTCGGCGCGGAACATAGTTGTTGATGCCGGTGCCGTGCGATTCATGGCAAAGGGTGCTGATGTGATGCGCCCCGGCATTGTCCGCGTGGGTGATGACATACGGGCAGGCCACCCGGCCCTTATCACTGAGGAAACCTATGGCAAACCCCTTGCAGTAGGCATTGCAGCACTCAATGCAGCAGAGATTAACGCGGCGGAGAGTGGAAAGATGGTCCGCAGCTTCCACCATGTTGGAGATGAACTATGGAACCTTGAGATCTAGCAAGATTCCTGAAAAAAGATACCATTAAATAAACTTCACTCTAAAACGATTTTCATGGCTAAATTTCTGGATTCTATCCTTGGCAAGGGTTCCTCATCTGCAGCTGAGTCAGATTATATGGAACTTGACCTTGCATCGTTTGAATCCACTTCAGGGGATGCGTCACCGGCCTCAATGTATGTCAAGATTGCCGCAATAAACGACCTCAAAGATACACCGCGGGTCAAAGACGAAATTTATAATGGAAATATCGTCATTGTCGATGTATCCAGACTGAAAATGGACAAGATTACCTATGAACGGGTTCTCAAAGACCTCCGCGCTGTTGCACATGATATCAATGGAGACATCGTCGGTCTCGGTGACCAGAAATATGTGATCCTTACTCCAATGTCAGTGAAAATCTCCCGCGAAAAGATTGGCGGAGGAATGTAAGGGTGGACCGGGTCATCCGTGCCCCATGCCTTCAGTGTTCAGAAGAGATCGAATACCTGTATAAAACTGTGGAGATCCCATATTTTTCCGATGCTCTCATTACAACCGTCATCTGTCCCTCCTGTGGATTCCGCTCTGTCGATGTAATGATACTGGGAGAGAACGAGCCCGCCCGTTATACCCTCGCGGTATCCTCTCCAAAGGACATGGAGGGCCGCGTGGTCCGGTCAACGACCGGCACGATAGAAATCCCTGAGTTGGGTATACTCGTGGAGCCTGGGCCCATCTGTGAGGGATTCATCACCAACGTGGAAGGGGTACTGGTCCGCATAGAAGATGTCATTGATCGCGTGATTACCTGGTCCGAGGGTGAAGAACTGGAACGTGCTCATGAACTCAAAACCCGTATCGAGAAAATGCGATCAGGCACTGTGCCCTTCGTTCTGATCATTCAGGACGAGGACGGGAACAGTGCAATCATCCATCCAAATGCAGAGAAGAGTGCATTCATCCAGTACGAAGACAGGACAGAATAATTCACATACCTTCTTTTTGTTTCCTGAACACACACCCAGAATACCCTTGCACCTCCGGGCACAGCATAAACAGACAGGGATCACACAGGATAAAACAATAGCACAGGCAGGAGTTGGTTTTCTGCAATCCATACCTAAAAATATCCGACACACCACATTCACCCCCAATGTAAATGTGATTTTAAAGCAGAAAATGAGAGAAAGCACCCGATATTTCAGGATATCGCAGGCACATCGCATCCAATCCATGTGAGTCCCGTAAAACAGGGAACCGCCAGTATCGAACCGGACGTCTCCCCGATTGTTCGGATACCAGAACTTACATACAACAAATACCGACAATTAATCGTTAAAGACCGATTTAGCACCAGAATAGCATTTTTTTTCAATTTTAGAATTGGCCCACAGAAAGATTTATGTAACCCTGCATGGAGTATGCACCACCTACCACAAAGGAGGTGAATAGACAAGAACGGAGTTTTCAGGAGAGAAAAAACAGATGTCGATAGTCAATTGCCATGCTGGTTATACTGTTCTTTACCCATGAAAGAAAAGAGTAGCAGGATGGTATTCACGGACGATAACGAGTCAATCCGGGGCTCAAATGCAACATACGGGGGAATTTCAGTACAGTCCTGTGTGAGGATGCACCCCTCGTACTCACGAACTTTGTGAGTAAGTGTATAAACCCGTATCAAACGGATGCCGATGAACATGCCCTGCATGTGACTGGATGATACCACATGGATACGGAAGCACCCGATCCAAATAACAAACAAAATCGCAAAATACCCCAATGCCACCCTGTCTGACGGAGCCATGTGGGTGGCAAAACCCCACCTCATATCTGCAGGCCGCAGCACGAGAGGCACATACGGGCGGTCTGCAGAAGTATTTTGAGATCTCTCCGATCTCTGAAATCTGTTTTACCGGCTCCATCCGGAAACGACAGCCCCTGAATGTGGGGGTACATTGTCATCACGAAAATAGGATAAATAAGATTAAAATCGCTATTCTATCAATTTACCACGGAGGAAAACACCATGAGTGTCTGTGATTCTTCCCACCGGACGGGCATCGGTAAAGATCTTCTGCACCACTGGCACTGATTCCTCCGGGACGATGAAGACATAGCCCATACCCATGTTGAAGGTCCGGTACATCTCTGCCTCATCTATATCGCCCACCGACTGCATCCATGGATAAACCGGCTGCGGGATGAGAGGATCTGTGATCTCATAACCCCAGTCACCCAGACGCTTCAGGTTGAGGAGGCCACCCCCCGTGATGTGGCACATACCATGCACGACACAGGCGGCTGTGACGTCCAGTACTTCCGCATAGATGCGGGTCGGGGTGAGAAACTCCTCGCCAAGAGTCGTACCCCACGGCATCTCCTGATCATAGCCGGCATAGGAATCCACCAGTTCACGGGCCAGAGTGAAACCGTTTGAATGGATACCCGAGGACGGCACACCCACAATGACGTCACCTGCGGTGATCGCCTCACCAGTGACGATAGCATCCTGTTTCTGGATACCAAGACAGGTGCCTGCCACGTCAAGGCCTGTCACCATGCCCTTCAGGGTCGCCGTTTCCCCACCAATGACGGTCATATTCGCCTGCCGTGCACCCTCGTTTAAGCCCATGCCCACCTGCTCCATCTTCGTGATTGAGAGTTTATCGGTGGCCACATAATCAACGAAGGCGACCGGTTCGATGTTCATCACATAGAGATCGTTTACGTTCATTGCGATGCAGTCGATACCGATGGTGCTCCAGTCCTTCATCTGATCGGCGACGAGCATCTTGGTGCCGACACCGTCCACCGCCATCGCAAGATAGTAGTCACCGAACTCGATCAGACCGGCAAAATGTCCGCTGCCGCCCGCCGGTGCGCATTCACCCGTACGCCGGAAGGTCAGAGTAGAGACAAGTGCCTTCACGGCTGTTGCCTCAAGGCCAATATCCACGCCCGCTTCACTGTATGTATGTTTTCTGCCGATTCCTTTCATATTCAGCTCTCCTCTGCGAGCCCAAATTCATCATGCAGAACACGGACGGCCCGCTGCCCGTCTGCCTGCTTCACCACAAAAGAGACATTCACCTCAGACGACCCCTGCGAGAGCATCATGAGGTTGATGCCTTCCCGACCCAGAGCGGTAAATATCCGGCCGGCAATGCCGGGGGTGCCTGCCATGCCAACACCAACCACGGCAACCGCCACCACATTGCGGTCATGTTCCACTTCCTGGATATAGCCCTTCTGCATTACCTCATTGAGGGCTGCGAGGGCGGCTTTGAGGTGTTCATCGTCCACGATGAGGGATATATTTGCTTCAGACGACCCCTGTGAGATCATCATGACGTTCACCTCAAACTCTCCCAGTGCAGAGAATATTGCACGGGCAACCCCTGGCTGCCCCACCATCTGGGCACCGGTGATATTAATCAGAGACACCTTATCGATGTAGGTAATAGCCTTCACCACCCGGTGGTCGGGTTCACTCACATCCACCAGACAGGAACCCGGTGCCTCCGGGTTGAAGGTGTTTTTCACCCGGATGGGAACGCTCTTTTGCATCGCCGGCTCAATACATCGCGGGTGCAGAACCTTTGCTCCAAAAAATGAAAGTTCCATCGCCTCGTGATATGAGACATCCGGGAGCACCCGTGCGTCCTCGATAACCCGTGGGTCAGCGGTCATTACACCATCCACATCAGTCCAGATCCAGATTTCGTCTGCATCGATGGCAACGCCTACGATAGCAGCCGAATAGTCTGATCCACTGCGCCCAAGGGTCGTCACAATCCCGTTTTCGGTACAGCCCATATAGCCCATGATAACCGGCACCGACTCCGCGAGAAGCGGGACGACACGGGACTTGATGTGGGTACCGCTCTCCGGCAGCACCTCAGCACATCCATGACGGTCTGTCGTCCGGATACCGGCCTCACAGCCGTTCAGTGCCACAGATGGAACGCCTGCTTCCCGTAGGGCCGCAGAGACGATAAGAGCAGAGAGACGCTCACCAAACGATATGATATAATCACGCGACCGTGGTGTCAGTTCCCGCAGATTATAAACCGCAGTAAGAATATTCTTCAGGTTACAGAGCCGCTCATCGATTACCTCCATAACGGCATCAGATTCACCCGGTGCCACTGCCTGCACGACCTTTCCGTGCCGTGTCCGCATTGATGCAATAAACGTATCAATGGGCGGATCATCACGTACACCTTCAATCTCCGCCGCGATTGCGTGGAGCTGATCGGTTACTCCCGCCATCGCCGAAACCACAACACAGAGCTCATCGCCCGCTGTATGGTAATGGTTTAGTATTCCGACAACACGGCCGATACATTCCTGATCACCGACCGAAGTGCCGCCAAATTTCATTAAAAGCCTCATTCTGGCCCCACTATCCTATCTATTTCTTTATGTAAGTATACGGCATAATGGTTAATATCATGCCTGGATATCATGTGACTGATTGCCATGTGCTTGTCATCGGCAGCGGCGGGGCCGGCTGCAGGGCGGCACTTGAAGCCAGCCAGTATGGCGAAACAATGCTCCTTTCACGGACACTAACGGGAAAAGGCGGATGCACCGTCATGGCGGAAGGAGGATATAATGCAGTCCTTGCAGAGGGAGATTCAACAGGGCTACACTTTGAAGATACGATGCGCGGGGGCGCATATCTCAATAACCCCGATCTGGTAGAGACTCTGGTGAGCGAGTCACCGGACCGCTTCCGGGATCTCGCTGCATGGGGCTCAGTCTTTGATATGGAGGGAGACTGCGTACCAGCCCAGCGTCCCTTTGGCGGCCAGCGGTTCAACCGCACCTGCTATGCGGGTGACCGTTCGGGTCATGAGATGATCGCAACCCTTACCGAGCAGATAAGAAATACCAAAATCCGGCAGGTACAGGAGACAAGCGCCATCGACCTCCTCATGGATGGACACCGGGTGGCAGGGGCCATCACATTGGACAGGGATGGGAATCTGGGTGTAGTCACCGCTGACGCGACCATACTCGCCACCGGCGGTGGCACCCGCTGCTATGATATATCTACCAATTGTGCCGCAGGGACCGGAGACGGCTTTGCCCTCGGTTACCGGGCGGGAGCCACCCTCATCGACATGGAGATGGTGCAGTTCCACCCAACCGGTGCCGTATACCCACCTGACTCACGCGGTCGCCTCATTACCGAGGCCGTCCGTGGGGAAGGCGGGGTGCTGAAGAATAATCTTGGGGAACGGTTTATGGAACGTTATGACCCGGAGAGAATGGAACTCTCCACTCGTGATGTGGTCTCGCGGTCCATCACAACCGAAATTCTTGAAGGCCGTGGCACAGAACACGGTGGCGTCTATCTTGACGTGACTCATCTTCCGGCAGAAGAAATCGAACGACGGCTGCCCATCATGCTGGAGCAGTTCCTCCAGTTTGGTGTTGACATCAGGGTACAGCCGATGGAGGTTGCCCCCACCGCACATCACCTTATGGGCGGACTGAAAATCACCCCTGATGCTGCAACCACCCTCCCTGGTCTTTTTGCCTGTGGTGAGGTCACAGGCGGCATCCACGGGGCTAACCGCCTCGGTGGCAACGCCCTTGCAGACACACAGGTCTTCGGAAAACGTGCAGGAGAATTCGCAGGAAAGACACCCGCCGCCACCCTTACGGTTGATGTCGACGAGATACTCTCAACAGAGGCGGCCCGCTGTGAGGCCTACTGTAACGGGACCACCGCCCCACATGTAATCGCCCGTGAACTGAAGCAGACAATGTGGGACAATGCCGGCATATTCCGGACGGCAGAAGAATTGAATGAGGCAGAAGTTACCATCAGCCGCCTTCAGAATCTGGTGCCAAAGGCAGTGCACCGCAGGATGCTCAATGAATGCTGTACAGTAACAAATATGCTCACCGTCGCACGTCTCATCATCCACGGAGCACTCCTGAGAAAGGAATCACGTGGTGCTCATGTGAGAAGTGACATCGTCCAGAACTGGACTCCTGAAGACTCACCCTTCGGCCATACGGTGCAGTCCATATTCGGAACATCCATTGAAGAGAAAGGAGAGAAAGCATGAACACGATTACCTTTACCATTGAACGCTTTGACCCGGACACGGACCCGGCATCCCATACTGAGTCTTATACTGTGGAAATTAACGAGGGGGCACGGGTACTCGACGCCCTCCACGCTGTCCGGGAACAGTGTGACCCAACCCTTGCCTACCGCTACTGCTGCGGATCAGGTCAATGCGGCAGCTGTTCAGTCCGCGTGGACAATGAACCGGTGCTTGCCTGTATGCATGAGGCGCATGATGAAATGGCAGTTGCCCCCCTGAACCTCCCGGTGGAGCATGATCTGATGGTGGAGATGGAGAGCTACCTGCAGGATCTTGCAGGTATCACACCAGGCATCTTCAGTGGCTACCTGACGATGGACGCAAACGAGGCGATACGACCTATCCGGGACTGTATTGAATGCCTTGCCTGTGTATCCGAGTGTCCCGCCATTGCGGTCGCCGACTTTGCAGGACCAGCAGCGATGCGCCAGGAGATGCGCATTGCACTCGACCCCCGTGACGACCGGGATCGGGCGGCTTTAACAGTCGATGAGGGACTTTTTACCTGCACCACCTGCCAGCGCTGCCTGGAGGTTTGCCCCAAACATATTGCAATACCGGGGAAGGCCATCGAGAAACTCCGGGAGATTGCGCACCGCGAGGGGCTCACCCTCCCCCGACACCAGGCGGTTGCAGATATGGTCCGTTCGAGCGGCCGGACAGTTGACCGCATCATGGGCACCGTGCTCGAACAGGTGGCCGAGGTCATTGAACCGGTCGGAGAGGTCCGGGGCGAGGTCGGATTCTTTGTCGGCTGTATGTATAACAGCCGCCTGCCGGAGACCGCGATGAAGATGCTTGCGGTTCTGCGCAGAAACGGCATCCGTGTCATCATCCCCCCGGAACAGGTCTGTTGTGGCTCTCCACTGATACGGACCGGTCAGACGGATTACCTCCCGTCACTCCAGCGCACGAACATTGAGTGCTTCACCAGCCGCGGCATCGATACTGTGCTCACGATGTGCGCCGGGTGCGGCTCAACCCTGAAAAACGACTATGACACACCCTACCGCGTCATCGACATCAATGAACTTATCGCGGAATATGGCATTGAACCGCCGGTCTCCTCATCTGTCCCGATGACCTATCATGACCCCTGCCATCTGAAGCGGGGTCAGGGGATCACTGAAGAACCACGTGCCCTGCTCCGGATGCTGACAGACGACTTCCGTGAGATGCCTGCACGCTGCTGTGGAGCAGGAGGCGGTGTGCGTTCCGGCCTCCCCGATGTGGCGGCCAACCTCGGCAGGGACCGTCGTGAGGAAATTGCAAAGACCGGGGCTGCTGCCTGTGTCACCTCATGCCCGTTCTGTGAGTTCCATATTGCAGAACACTCCGATGTCCCTGTCATCAACATCACAACCCTGCTCTTCGAGGCATACGAAAAAATGGACGAGGAGTCAGGAGTGGACCCCGGCTGGAAAGATCTCCCCTGCAGGATAATAAATCCCAAAACAGCTGAATAATAGAACATATGAGGGGAGAAACATCCCCTCACACGCATGTTTTGAATCTACTCTTTTCTGCCTGTCAGGCAACGGGTTCGATTGTAGTTGAGTTCGCTGCACCGGTCAGTGAACCGTCCTTCAGTCTGGCAGAGAAGTAGATGGACTTAATGAGTGTATCTACTTCACGGGCATATTCCGGGTTCGGACTCAGTGCCGCCGCCTGCAACGCAGGGAGGGCCGGTTCACCGATGCGGATGATCACCTCTTTTACTTTTTGTGTGTCAGAGTCACCGCGTTCAAGTACATCCAGAAGGCACGGCACCGCTGATGCACCGATGCCTACAAGTGTCGTCGCAGAGATCATTTTGGTATCCGGGTCTTCTGAATCCAGAGCAGTAACAAGCGGTTGAATTGCCGGATCTCCTATCTCCCGGAGGATGAAGGCACCGTAGATACGGGTCTTGTTGTCACCAGCCGCAAAAGAGTCAATGATCGGCTGCACAGCCGGTTCACCGGTCTGCGTAAGAGCGGTGATGGCCGCAAGTTCCACGTCCGAATCATCAGATGAGAGAGCCTGTATCTGCTGATCAATCATACCGTCAGTGCCAGCCCCTCCTGCTGTACCTTCCGTGCATCCACAGATGCAGGCAGTGAGGAACAGAAGGATGAGGGCACCTGTTTTCAGTGCCGAAGATGGTTGCATACATCCTCGTTTTACGGTAAAAAGAGAAATATCCCACACTCGGAAAATAAAAATAAAGGGAGGAGATTAAGGAGCAAAAGCTTCTCTTCAGTGATTTAGGGAGAGATACTGATATGCCTCAAGCGCTGCCTTGGCCCCCTCACCTGCGGCAATGATCACCTGTTTGCCATGTATATCAGTGATGTCGCCTGCCGCAAAGACACCGGGCCTCGAAGTGAGGCAGTTCACATCAATTGTGATCTCACCATTGTCATTTGTATCAACAAACCTGTCCAGAAAACCATTATTCGGTTGATGCCCGATTGCAAGGAAGAGGCCGTCCACCGCAAGCCGTGTTTCTTTACCCGTTTCACGGTTGGTGATGGTAATGCCCTGCATCAGGGTCTCCCCG
>JAUVCV010000011.1 GCA_030595665.1 Methanogenium sp. | reverse complement strand
ATACCAGAAGGCTGTTGAGATTGATCCTCTCGTCTATCCGTTTGTCGTCACCAAAATAATGGGCAGTTACGAACAGACGGTGGGCAATTATCAGGATATACTGGAGAACTTCAAGACGAGTCAAACCGACGTGAATTGATCAGACAATATAACCATCCTTTTTTTCCGAAACGGATTCTCCCGGCACCCGGGTTCGGCAACACATAAATACCCCCAATGTGACCAGGGTTTTGGAAAACCGTGTCCACACAGAAGCCCGGAGTGGACAGTTCTCAACCAGAGACAGCCCACACTACCTCTCAAAATTTCCGCCAATAGCAACCCCGGAATAGTCTACAATCTATCGTTTTTTCAGGGAATAAGAAGCATTAAAACCGTATTTTTCAGGCAGCAAATAAGAGCGAAAAATACGTTCGATTTACCCTCCGATCCCCCAATACAGGAGATCAAAAAGGGTACAAAAGGGTGTCAAAAAAGAGAGGAGTAATTTACTCCTTTTTCATGTAGTAGGCCCCGCCTGCAACCACACCCACCACGATACCACCCACGAGGAGGGTCGTCCATGGGAAACCACCGGTCTCAGGTTCTCCTGAGGCAGGGATCTCAGCGGATGGTACGGGCTTGGCGGTCGCAGAGACCGGAGCCTCTGTTGCCGTGACCGCGGCCGCAGATTCTGTGAAGAGGGCAAAGCAGCTGAAGTGGCTGACTCTGGCGCTCACGGTGTGCGTCGCCGCATCCACCGTGGACGTAAGAGTCACCCAGGGACCGTTGGGAGCCTGGTAGCACTGTATGCTGTAGTCTTTGCCTTCTTCCCACTCATCTTCGGGGACGGTGAAGCTGACGGTGATAGCCGGGCTGAAGAAGGTTCCCGTAGGTCCGCACTCGAATGAGTGACCTTCAAATTTGAATCCGCCAGGGGCAGAAGGTAACGTAGTGGCCTCCCGCATGGAAATCTCAGATATGAGGTTGCCATCAATGTCATGGACCCCGGTACCTTTCGGAAGGTAGAGGGACGCCTTCTTGTCCGGAGAACTGACGGTCACCGGGCTGAGCAGACTGCCGGTGGATGAGAGGGAGAGGCTGGCCTCTCCTACAAAGCTGGCAGAGGGAGTTGCAGGCTCCTGATAGAAGCTGCCAGCATTCCCTCCACCGCCACCGCCACTGCCGCCGGGACTGGGCGGAGTGTAGGTCACGCTCAGGTCAAGACGCTGGGTCTCACCCGGTGTGAAAGTTGAAGTCTCCGTTGCCGTGTGGCCATTGACCGTGAAGGTGATGGTCGCACCGACCTCGCCATCATAGCCGATGACCATAAGTCTGCGGTCGTCAAGTTCCAGACCGCCGTAGATGCCCGTCTCGGTGGTGGTGACGGTGCCCCTTACTTCTTCATTGATAAGAGCAGTGAGCACTGTCCCGACCGGTGCGGGGTTGCCGTTAATGGTAACACTCCCCCGGAACTCGTCCGGCAGGAGTGGTATGCTGTCCTCTGCTGCGACTCCGCCCACAAAGGCGAAGACGAGGAGGATTGCAATGATTGTTTTGTAGTCCATGGTTATCGTGTGCCTCCAAAAAATTCAGGCGCTGATGGCAGCAAGTGTGCCATCCGCCCTCATGAAGAGCCAGTAGCCATCGCCGGGCTGCATCTCACGCGTGTCTGCGTGGGATCCGGTTGCGCCGCTGATGACTGATGTGGTGTATGCCTGTGTGCCTGAGTCAAATCCCATAAGGATGGCCCAGTCATCTTTCACTGATGTGAGTGCGTCCTTTGCAGGTGTCGCGGTGGTGTCCGAGAACCCGACGGCGTTCCAGCCTGCGGTGAGGCGCTTAACCGGTGGTGTTGCAAGGTCAGCGTCATCGAACATAAAGGGTACACTTGCCGTGCCGTTCGAGTAGAGCCAGATACCGTCCATTGGACTGAGTGTGTCGGTGCCGGCCATCTGCTGCCAGCCTGCTTCAGGACTGTATGCATAGATGGAGTGTCCGGCAACGTCCACATCCCCGAAGACTGCAACGGTATTGTTACCCGCTGAGAGGGTCTTTGGTGTGGAGACGAAGTTCCAGCCGTCTGCAAGGGAGAGGGTCATGTCACTTTCTACCTCTGGTTCCGGCAGGTTGGTGAGTTTAATCTCATCGATGCAGCTGACCATCTTGCCTTTGGAAAGAGTGCTGCCAACAAGCCTGAGTGGCCAGGTGGAATCATCACCCGTTTCAGGGAGTGTTTGACCGTTGTTTTCATTTGCGATGATGATAGCGTTGTTCCGTGCGACATCCGCACTTGCGAGTTCGACGCTGTAGTCGTCATCGGTGCCTGCCACGCCGTCAGGGCCGTAGTCGGTGATCACGACGGTGTAGCCTGCTGTGGCAAGTTCATCATTGAACGTACCGTGGGTGTCCGCGTCATCGACCCAGCCGCAAAGGAGCCAGAGCGGCATACCGGACCAGAGGTTTTCACCATCTTCCCAGGTCGCTTTGTGACAGACAACGCCGCTTTCAAATGCGGTACGGTCGATGGTCTCTGATATCACGCCGTCGAGCGCCAGTGTCCAGTCGGTTCTGGTTTCCGGGAAAATCTCGATGGTTGAAACCATTTTAGCAGAGATTCCTGCAACCGAGGGCATGTCCTCGTAGTAGTGCCAGTACTGTTCATCAATGCACTCATGCATATCCCAGTTGCCGAATATACCGTCGTCTGCCATGAAGAAGAGACGTGGCCCGTTACTGTAAGCAGGAGTGTACCCTTTTTCTTCGGTCCACCATGCAAGAATGGCCTCTCCCTGCCGGACCTGTGGTTCATAAACCGGGGAGTAGGGGAGACTGGAGGTGAAGCCGTCAGTAGAACTGAATGTAATCACATTGCCATCAGAGGCGCCGCCTGCGAGGTCGCAGAGGTCATGCACTGACGTGCCTTTTACGACTTCACTGATCTTTCCGGGATTGGCATTGATGCTCTCTTCAGGATCCCAGAAGTTATAGGCTTCATTGGGATGAGCGTCATTCCAGGCGCCCTCAAAGACCGGGCCCTGGAAATGGAGTTCAGTACCGGTCTCGCCGCCGTAGACGGTGAGGTGGCGTTCCATCCATCCGATGGTAACAGTAGCTTCGCCTGCGATGGTCGTGCCGTCGTCAGCATACCGGATGATATGCACGGAAGGAAGTCCTTCGGTGGAGATGACGGTGATGTCAGCAGATCCCGACACGCTGTCATTTGTTGCCGTGAGGGTGGTCACACCCGGAGCACCGGCGGTAAAGAAGCCGGTCGCATTTGCGGTGCCGACGGTCTCGTTGCTGCTGGCCCAGGTGAAGGTCAGATCGGACATGCTCTCATCGTACTGGTCAATGCCTGAAGCAGAGAACGACCATTCTTCGTGTTCTTCGAGTTCAGCATTGGCCGGGCTGAGGTTGATCACGGTGACAACCGAACCTGCTTTTTGTATGACGTTGTTGTTCCATTCACCCATCATGGGGTAGTCGTCTTTGTAGGTGCCGTATGACATCGGCGTGTCGCCGATGCCGTCTCCGGCAACGTCCTCACCGGTGTATCCGCTGTAGTAGTTGCCGACATAGCCGGTGAACCCGGTGTCGCCGTAGGTGTAGGTGACCTCTTCAGGCGAGTGACAGATGTTATTTGTCTTGATTTCGACGGTGCCGTCGAAGGTGTTGGCCCAGATTATGTTGTTATGGGGAGTATCCTTGACGCATATCTCGCCATCTTCGTTGTCTCTGCAGGTGTTGTTGTAGACGATGTTGCCGGTGACCTGGTCCCGGAGGCTGATACCGCGTCTGGTGTTCTCATGGCAGTAGTTCTCTTCGACAATGTTGCCGGTGGCGGTCTCCTCAACACCGTTTCCGATGTGGATACCATTGTAGCAGTTGGCACAGTCATTGTAGCGGACTTCACAGTCACTGAAGTTAACGATCTCGATACCGGCGACATGCTCGTTGGTCAGTCCCCTGACGGAGAAGCCTTCAATGATGATGCCGTCGGCATTGAGATCGAATACCGGAGCGTCCGCTGATGTGGCGCTCACGGTGACCGCATCGGAACCATTCTCGGACCGGATGGTGAGCTGTTTGTCGACCAGCACATTCTCGGTGTAGGCGCCGGCCTTCACGACGATGGTGTCACCGGCATATGCAGCGGTCACAGCCGCCTGGATGCTCTGGAAGTCTGCCCCGGAATCGTCATCGACATACAGGGTCTCCGGCTCATGCGGCAGCACAAGCGGATAGTTTGGGTGCGCAGCCATCAGCGGCGCATGGTCAGTGCCCAGACTGTCGGGAAGTTCGTAGGCTGTGTCTATGACACCGTCGCCGTCCTCATCCGTTCCGGTGTAGTCCGACCAGAAGTTGCCGAGGTACCCAGTGTACTCCGTGCCCTCGTAGGTGTAGGTGACGGGCTCAGGGGATGTCCAGTAGGTGGTGGTCGGGGCGGTGGTGCCAGCGTGGATGGTGAAGGCACCATTATTGTCGGTGAAGGTGTTGAGGAAGATCCGGTTGTTGTCGCCTGCCTCTCTCCAGTAGATAATGCCTCCATTTCCAGTAAATGTGTTCCTGGTGATGGTGCTATTGGTTGCCGCTGCCTTCCAGATTCTAATCGCGTCACCAACATTGTCCTTGAAGGTGTTGTTGGCGACAGTGCAACCATTTATTTCTCGAATAGTTAGGGCATAAGGGCACGTGCAGTTCTCAAAGACATTGTCCTCAACGGTCGCGTTTGCAGATTCTATTCTGAGATATAAGGCACTCCATTTTCCAGGAAAGTTGACGAAGGTGTTGTTAACGATCCTGGCGGATGCACTCTTTACATCAACTGCTGTGTAATCGGCGAAATTATTTTGGATCCTGTTGTTTGCAAATGTGCAGTTCGGAACCTCCAGCGCAATGGAGGCTGTCATCCCATCAAAGACACAGTTCCGGATGATCGTATCCGGTGCAGGCCCATATACCCCAAGCCGGAGACCACATGTACTGTTAATTATCGTCAGCCCATCAATAACTGTCCCGGTCCCGTCCTCATTGCCCCCGGATGGCAATCTGATGCCTTCGGAATTTGCACAATCCACAACTACCGGGCCGTCATTGGTGAGGGCCTGAATGGTAAGATGCGATTTACTTACAGCAAAATATGAATAGGTGCCCGGCTGGATCAGAATCGTATCGCCTGGTACCGCGGCTCTGAGGGCATTCTCAATAGTTTTGTAATCCGCAGCATCTCCGTTGTCGTCAACGTACCAGGTCGTCGCCAGAACCGGCGTGCAGATGAAAGAGAGCAGAATAAGGGATGATAATAATAGTAAATTCAGTTTTTTCATTTCAATCACTCAAAGAAAAAGGAAAAAAGGGTTAGTTGGAGTGGTGATGCGTCACCACGAGCTTTACATAGTCGGTTTCAAGGTGTGACTTGAATACATTCTCGTCATCATCAACATACTGAGCAGCATTCTGCTTCACGAGCACCGTAACGTCACCGTTAACGACATAATCGCTGATGCCTGAGGTGATGTCGCCGGTGAATGCATCGTAGCCGGTGCCGTCCCAGATGTAGGTGGTGGCGTCCTGGTTTGCTGAGTCTTTGTCATGGCTGCTGGTGCCGGTCCAGGTGAAGGCCAGCTTCTCGATGTTGGCTGCATCTTCAGAAAGGTCGAAGACAAAGCGCTGTGCAGCGAATTTGTCGTTGTTCACACTCGAGGTTGTCTCGAATACGCTGTCAACCGTCGCAATCTTGGATGTATTAACGGCGTCGCTCGGCTCGTTCACGGCTGGAGAGGCACCGACTTCGCCCTTATACGCAGACTCAACCGTGTCTCCGCCGGTGGCGAAGTCATAGCGGTGAGCCGGGAAGATCTTGATTGTGTCAACGGTCTGGACAGAGAGACCCTTTGCAGAGGGGTACGTGACGCTGTAGTTCTTCCAGTACCAGGATGGCAGCGAATTGTGCATATCCCAGTTGGTGAAGTTGTTCTCGGTTTCGTTGTAGAAGTAGAGTCTCATGCCCTTGCCCCAGTTAGGAGCAAAGCCGTCCACGGAGTCCCACCAGGTGAGAACCATGTCACCCTTGCTGGGGCCAGGAGTGTAGACATTGTCGTAGCTGAAGTAGCGGTCTGCCTTCGGGTAGGTGGAGTCAGCGACCATCAGTTCGGCGCCCGGACTCATATTTTCAACCCTTATAAGGAGATCCCCTATGGAGGTGCCGTTGTGGGCGCCGTAGCTAACAAGGTTGACGCCTACTTCGTCCTCGTCCCAGACGTTGTAGTCACTTGCATTGAAACCAGCGGCAATCCACTCGTCCTCAAAGACCGGGCCCTGCATGTAGATTTCACCATTGCTCACAACATGAGTGAAGTTCTCTCTCATGTCCGTATAGCTAATGGTTTCTGAGTCGTCAACAACTGAGTAGTTGTTGTCGCAGTACTTCGTTACGGTGACACTCTCTGTCCCCGCTGCTGCCGGAGCCACTAACACTGCGCAGATCACGCAGAGGCAGAAGAGCGCCGAAAATCCGTATCCGGAAAATCTATCTTTTTTCATTGTTATTACCTTGGCCAGAATACTAACCCCTGACCAATAGACCTCTTTGAGATCAATATAAAACCATTTTGATTTTTATCACCGGTTTGTAAACCAGATTATATTAATAAAATTGACCTGCAAAAACAGATCAAACGGACTATCAGAGCGATTAGAGTGACCCGATAATCAAAATATTACCATTTATCAATTAAAACGTAAAAATAAGCCACATGATCCAGTTATTCGATATATTCGACCCACGAGCCCTTATACCGGGAAAGGCCCCTGCAAATAGAGGGAATATATTGCGCGCACCAGATATGGCCCACACATTACATCACACAAATATATATTTGCAGCGAATATCGCCATCAAAATTAAAAAAGAAAGATGATTCAGGCTCCGATGGCCGCGAGGCTACCATCCGTATCCACACAAAGCCAATAGCCCTGTCCCGGAGACATGATTGCACCATCAGCAGGACGGGCCGCCAGTTCATAGGTCTGGGTATCGGCATCATAGCCCACCAGTGATGACCAGTTCGTAAGACTGACAAGGGCATCTGTTGCAGGAGCGGAATCAAGATCCGAGAAACCAATGGCATTCCATCCGGCGGTAAGCGGTTTCATCGCCGGGATCTGCCGGGGATTGGAGTCATACGTCAGGTTGACGGATGCATCCGTACCGGAATAAACCCAGAGACCGTCAAGCACCTGAATCCGGTCTTCAGTGTCCAGTGCCTTCCAGCCGTCTGCATCATAGGTCAGGACAGAGTGGCCGGACGGATCCGGCGAGGCAAAGACGGCCACCGTATCACTACCGGAAGCAAGCCGCTTCGGAGTCGAGACAAAGTTCCAGCCGGACTTCAGGTCAAGCGTATCATCCTTAGGACCGGAACCTCCACGCCTGATTACGGTCACTGATGCTACGAGGGAATTGTTATCTTCATCCTCTTCACCACCGCCGATTACCAGGGCAGTCAGTTCATACGTGCTCGCAGACGCAGGTCTCCAGACAAAGGACACCTCCGTTGCAGCACCGGGTTCAAGACTCCCCACCTCCGTTACTCCAATCTCCGTTCCTTCCGCAGATAGTGAAAGTTCAAAGGAACTGGATACCTCACTCCCCCGGTTGGCAACACTCAGACCTATCGTGTTGTTCTCCCCCGCATAGACCTGCGCAGGCAGAGTGAATGCTTCCGGCACGAGATCAGGCGTACGCGATAGTTCCACAACCACACTCTCAAAGACCGAGCCTCTCGGATATATCGAAAGCACCTCCTTGTTGTCACCGGAAATCTCTGCAACAGGCATAAACTCCATTACTACCGTTTCATTCACTGCATCCAGATGCACTCTCGTATATCCAAGAGTATTCTCCAGACTGTTCTGGTAGCCGGTGGTCTTCTCATCAGTCAGCGTGTACATCGGCCCTCCGCCGGTTGCTGCCACCACATACTGGATGCCATTGACCAGATACCGCTGGTATGAGTGGACATGGCCATTGAAGACCGCATTCACATCGTTCTCCTCGAAAACCGGGCCCCAGAGGTCGCGGAAGTTTAGCCAGCCGCCGGGATGCCGGGTGCCGGAACTGTATGGCGGGTGGTGGAAGGCCGCAAATTTCCAGGGGGCGGTGTTCGATGCAAGATCGTTTCTGAGCCAGGCGGTCTGCTCAGTCATCCGGGAACCGGAAATATCACTGGAATCAAGCATTGTGAAGTGTGCATCACCACAGTCAAAGGAGTACCACTGAGGCATATCAAAGGCCTCGTAGTAGGTGACTCCATTATCTATCTCTTCATGATTACCGGTGATGGGGTAGATGGTCGTGTTCGCAAGCATCGCCCCTCCGGCTGCAAAGAACCGGTCCCATTCCTCAGGATTCTCAGGGTCACCTACGGTGTCGCCCACATGGAGCACAAAAGAGACATCCTTCTCCTCCTCTGCAATCCTGTCGGCAACAAGTTTGTGCCGCTCAAGCTGGGTAAAGTCCGGCAGCTGCTCCTGTGAATCGCCATAAACGATAAAATCAAATGAACCTGACTCTGGGAACGTCCTGAAGTTGTGATCCTCTGTCACATTCACCCCGGCCGTCACCTGATAGTGGTAGGTCATCCCGGGCATAAGACCGGTCAGGCGCACATGATGGAGAAGAGATTCCTCATCACTCACCACACTCCTGCCATAGCCACGGGAGAAATAGTCCGCCTCAATGGCATAGTCCACCTGTCCGGTCGATGGTATATCGGTCTTCCAGCTGATGGTCGCTTCTGTTCCCGTTGTTTTAGTGATGTACGGTCCATGCACGATCTGCTCATGCGGAAGGATTTCATATTCACTGAGACATGCGACCAGGGGATAGTAGTCATGGTCAGTTGCAGAGGCATTGTAGACCATCTCGCCAACCCCGTCGCCGTCGGCATCAGTCCCGGTGTAGTCACAGTAGTAATTGCCAAGATAGCCGTAATGGAGGGTGCCATTGTAAATATAGTCAACAGGCCCCGGAGTGTTGGCAGTGTTGTTCGACGATTTATAGCTCGTCCAGCCGGCCTGGTTCACTGAACTCTCACCAAAATTATTCAGATATATCTGGTTCCAGTCTGACTCAAATTTGGTCTGTAAACCACATGAAGTGCAATCTGTGCAGGTATTGTTGACGATGATGTTTCCCGTGCTGCTGGACGTAATTTTTATACCAATACCACTCTGTGTCACCCTGTTGTCAGAAACAAGATTACCATTGGAGGAATCATACAGGAAGATCCCACAATACCCTCCGGATATGCAATTTCCGGAGATAACAGAATTTTTAATGGTGGAAAAAAAGCTATCATCGTTGATCGTGTTATTGGATATGGTGTTATTCACACCCCCAAACATGTATATAGCGTCTAAATTACCGGGATTATCGATGATGGTGTTTTCCTCAATCCTGAGGTCAGAAGAACCTTTCGTTCGTATTCCGCCATCTTTATTCCCGGAGATATTACTCTTCACTACCCGGATCCCGCAGGAACTCAGAATATATATCCCATTCTTGCTGTTGGCAGTCATATCAGACGCCCGGATCTCTGAGCCTGACGATTCCTCCACCAAAATGCCATAATGAGGGTTTTCCGATAGTATACAATGTGCAAGTGTCGTATCCTCTGCCCCGTACAGCTTAATGCCATTGAGTGAATTCCCGGATGACAGACAGCCATCGACCAGCGAGTTCCCGGTGTTATTCACCAGAATACCATTCAGGGAATTCGTATCCGCAGCACAGTCACGGAGAACACTATCCCCGGCAGCCTCCAGAACAAGTCCATTATAATTGCGGGTGGATGTGATGTTGCTGACGATGCAGTGCTGCACCCCATTCACCAGAAGACCGGAACATCCGGTACTGGTTGCGCCGGTCACGGTAAAACCGTCTACAACAACATTCCCGACAGTCACCTCAATCGCACTCCTGCCCGAATCAGCCGCGGCAACGGTCGCCCCCTCTTCTGACAGAAGAGAGAGACGCTTGTCAACCCTGACATTCTCCGTATAGGTTCCCTCACGAACCATGACGTTGTCACCCGGATTGGCGGCAATGATTGCCTCCTGAATCAAAGTGAAATCCCCCGCACCACCGGCATCGACAGTGATGGTCTTTGGTTCAGGCGGGGCCTCTCCCACCGTCATGGTCGCCTGTCCGGACATCCCGCCTGAAGTTGCAGAAATTTCAGTTGTTCCCTCAGTAAGCGCCGTAAATAGTCCGTTCACATCCACAGTTCCGACAGATGTATTGGCACATGACCAGGTGACCGGAACACCCATCATCAACTTCCCGTACTGATCCTTTGCAAGAGCAGTAAACTCCCGGGTCGTACCACTCACGAGGCTTGCCTCAGAGGGCAGAACCGTGATTGTGGTCAGGAGCGGCAGATTGGTCACAGTAATATAATCCTTTTTTGTCCAGGACGCCGAACCTTCCACGTTCGTCACGGTCAGGGTGACCGTGTAGGTGCCGGATTTGGTGTACTCGTGCACAGGATTCTGATCGGTTGAAGTAGCATTGTCACCAAAGTCCCAGTGCCACCCGGTCGGAGTGTCAGCGGATGTCTCCGGGGTAAATGCAACCGTAAACGGGGCACAGCCAGAGGTCTGGTCTGCGTCAAAAAATACCCTGAAGAGGGGAGCCGGGTCCTGAGATTGAATAATTACCCGGTTGACATATTTTACCGCATATCCGGTTGTTGCTGGATAATAGTCATCCTTTCCTGCCGCATAGTAGTGCCAGAACTGCTCGTCCATGCACTCACGCATGTCCCAGTTTCCAAAGACATGCCAGCCCCAGGGGTTGGTCGAGTTGTCGGCAAAGAAGATCAGGCGCATGCCTTCCTTGTAACCCGGAGGATACCCCAGATCCGGCCGCCACCACGTAACAACCATCGGGCCCTGCCGGGGTTCGGGAGTGTAGACATTCCGGTATCCAAAACGTTTGGACATCCCGTCATTGGCTATAATTCTGACCGTATCATCAGAACTCATCCCGCCGACCAGTTCACAAAGATCTTTGACATCCGTGCCCTTCAGGGCGCCATAGTCTTTCTCTTCGATATTCCCGGTCTCATTTATATCCCATCTGATTATCCCGTCTTCATTACCCAGCGCAGGCCCTTCGTGGTAGTAATGCGTAATTCCGTCACCCTGAATGGGCAGATTTTCTTCCATCCAGTGGTAGTCAACTGTTTTTGTCGCAATGAGACTACCATCAGCAGCCAGTTTACTGACGGTAACCTCGGTTGTCGGCGACCCCGCAGCCACCGGCGCGACCACACAACAGAGCAGCAGCAACAGACAGAACAAAACACCTGTCCCCTTCATATCCAGTCACCTGACTCTGCAGAACATATTATTCTCATAATTGACGTATCAACATTCATCCCGTCTCATCCTGTATACGATATACTGAGGGAGTCTCTCGAAAGCAGATATAAATGAGTTCTGATATTTTCAGATATATTGTAAACGACAATAAATTAATCCGATTTATATTTTCGGGCATTGATGAACCACATAAAACCCGCCAGAAAACGTCTTTTCAGATTAAGTTCGCAAAATGAGACCGAATTGCGAAAAGAACGACCAAAAACCAATGAATATATAAAAAACCAATAATCACAGAACAAACAGCAAAACAAACAAAAATACATCAGCGATCAATGATGCGCAGCCATACCACCTTTGGTTCACCATAATCTCCAGACCCCCGGAGTATCAGTCCTGCTGTAAAGAGAGAGTATTCATACAAAACCGGCAGCACCTGTCTGACCATAGGCAGCCGTGAAAATGAATCACACAGACATCCGGGAAAAGAACACAGAGAAAGAAAAGAAGAATGATTTCCTCCGGCGGGCATCAGCCATCCGGCCCACGGATACATCCTCTTTCTGCGAACTGTCCGAACACACCCGGACTCAGATCACACTCCACAGTCTACCTGTCCTTCTCCATATCCGTAAGACCAAGGGCATACTTTCGTGCAACCGGATACACCGGCAGAAGTCGTTCGGAGAGGTCTTTCCCGCCAAGCGTAAACGGAGCACTTCCCAGCCGGCGTATCGCGGGAACCGGTTCATCATAAAAACGGAACTCAAACAAATCAAGATCGGACCCCGCCTTCCAGAAATTCCGAAGATAATCTTCCGGTGAGAAAGCGGGATGTGCACAGACAGCATCTTCCACTACACCTTCAGCAGGAACATCCGTCCCTGCAACTGCCACCGCACTCCGCCTTTTTCTCAGTGCTTCAAGCACCTCTTCACGCCCCATGCCGCGAAGACCAAACAGGAAGAACGGATTCTCATCAAACCATTCTGCAAGAATATAATAGACCGCCGCGATATGCTTGCATGGGTTTGCCCAGTCCGGACAGGAGCAGGTGGTAACAATATCATCATCTGACCGGGGGAACAGAGACAGACCCGCCGAGGTAAACACCTCTTCAAGCTCCTCGGGCATCTCACCGGACAACAGTCTGGCAGCAATGATTGCCTGACCCGCCATCCCGTCTATCACTGACTCCCACTCATCGGAATCATAATCCCTGAAGGTAATGGTCACATCATAGGGAGTTCGCATGGATCCACGGACTTTCGCCTGCACCACACCGGCCTGATACCTAATCGATGTGACCGATCCGTTCCGGGCATACCTCTTGCCACGGGAGAGACGGGGAGAGTCACTAATATCCTCCAGTGCCCGGACAAACCTCTTTGACCACCACGTCTCACCGACCGCACCCCGTGTGCTCTTCAGAACCGGGGATTTTTTCAGGTAGACCCCGCTGCCTGAATCTGAAGTATTCTTTTTAGCTGCCATCAGGACTCTCCAAACGCATCTGCACTGAGCGAGACCAGTTCTCTCAGTTTATCAGTAGAGAGACCCGTAAACCAGTCCTCCCCCGAACCGATAATCTCATCTGCAAGCTTTCGTTTCTCTTCAAGCATCGCATCAATCTGCTCCTCAAGCGTACCTGCGGATATCATCAGATGCACCTGCACATTCTTTGTCTGCCCAATCCGGTATGCCCGGTCGGTCGCCTGATCCTCAACCGCCGGATTCCACCACCGGTCCACATGAAACACATGACTCGCAGATGTCAGGTTCAGTCCCACACCACCGGCCTTCAGTGAAATGACAAACAGCCGCGGGCCATTCTCTGACTGGAACGATTCCACCGCCTCGTCACGCTTTTTTCTTGATGTTTTACCGTGCAAAAGCAACACCTCCTCCGAAAATTTATCCCGCATCAACACCTGAAGCTGCTCTGCAAATGTGGCATACTGGGTAAACACAATCGCCTTATCGCCATTATCGATGACTTCGTCAAGCATCTCAAAAAGACGCACCAGTTTACCGGATCTCACAGAATTGATACAGCCGTCACTGGTGAACAGCACAGGATGGTTGCAGATCTGCTTTAGCCGGGTAATGGCAGACAATATGATACCCTTTCTCTGAATACCCTCGGATTCATCAGCCGCCCTGAGCATCCCGTCAACCGTTGCCTGATACAAAGTTGCCTGTTCCTTTGTCAGTGTGCAAAAGACCTTCTGTTCAATCTTATCCGGCAGATCCTGTATGATGGAACGATCGGTCTTTACCCTCCGCATAACAAACGGGCCGATCATCTTTCTCAGCAGAGCACCCGCATCAACGTCATGATGCCGCTCAACGGGCACGGCAAACTCCGTATAATAACTGCCATATGAACCCAGATAACCCCGGTTTAAGAAATCCATGATAGACCACAGTTCTGTCAGCCTGTTTTCAACAGGCGTGCCGGTCAGTGCAATTCTCCGGGCCGCAGGGATTGTCCTGATGGCACGGGACTGTTTGGTCAGGTGATTTTTGATGTTCTGGGCCTCATCCAGCAGGAGACATGCCCACTGAACCAGATTGATTGTATCGATATCGCGGTTTGCGAGACTGTATGTGGTAATGACCACATCATATGCAGATATCGCCTCTGCAAACTCTTCACCCCTGACACGCTCCCCGCCATGATGAATATATACAGAGATACCTGGTGCAAACCTGGCAAACTCACGCTTCCAGTTACCGATAATTGACATCGGGCAGATGACAAGCACCGGTGTTGCCGGCATCTTTGAATATTTCATCTCTGCGAGCAGATACGCGATAAACTGCGGGGTTTTGCCCAATCCCATGTCATCAGCAAGGCATGCCCCCAGCCCCTGCCGTGTGAGAAAAGAGAGCCAGGAGACTCCTGTCAACTGGTATGGCCGGAGTTGCCCGACAAATGTGTCAGGAATTTCAATCGGTTCCGGTTTCGTCACCCCCCGGATATTATTCAGTATCTCCCCCACCTGCCCGCCGGGTGATGAAACTTCAACCTCCAGTGTCTGTTCAAAGGCATGTGTGGTTTCAAGTTTTAACAGATCACCCAGTTCAATACCGTCGTCCGCATACTTCTTCTCAAACGCACGCAGAGTCCGTTTGATCTCTTTGTAATCGAAGGCAATCCATTTTCCCCTCACATTAACAAGCGACCGCTTCATATCTGCAAGCTCCATAAACTCATCAACAGAGAACGTCTCACCGCCCAGTGCAATGGTGTAGTTGAAATCCAGCAGACTATTGAAGGAAAAAAACCCGGAACCAGCATTCTTCTGTTTCTCCGGGGGTTTTAGATCAATATTCAGTACGGGTCTGACTTTTTCCTCTTTCCACCAGGGCGGCAGGAGCACGGTAAAACCTGCCTGCTGAAGTAATGGAGATATCTCGCTTAAAAACGGGTAAATATCATCTGTGTCAATCGCCAGAGCTGTCGGGCATGCGGTCTTCAGACCGGCCGCAAGTCCGGGGAATATCCTGACCGCACGCCCAAGATCTGCCAGTAAATCCTCTTCAGGATGGCTGGTTCTGCTGAACAGATACGTATGCTCTGTGGTTCTCGGATTCCAGATCTCCTCTGCAGGAATGATCAGGGAAGGATCGTCACATGCCTGAAGCTGAAATGTGATATTCCAGTTATTATCTTCGTCCTCTTCACCCGGTTCTTCAAGGCGAAAACAGGTTCTGAATTCGTGGACTTCGGCTTCATCAGGCCCCCTGGAAAGCCAGGCATTCATCTCTGTAATAAACGCTTCAGAAAGAGCAACGGGCTGACATTGATCCACAGGACATCCGGTTAATTTCAGGAAACATGAGAGTGCCTCTGTTTCGGACGTCTGCATTTTTTTACTTATTTTAAACGGAACCGGCGTATCAGAGAGAGCATCGGTCACCAACTGGGAAACCATAGATGTCACAAACCGGTCAAGTATGGCATCTGAATCAGATCTGAGAACAAATCCGAAATTTGCATCATACCCATTTGCGCACGATTCACATACACGGGGCATTGCTCCGGCAAGCAGGGCATATCTGTCTTTATCATCGTCGCCAATGAGGGGTTTCCATACAGCCAGAGTATCGGCCGCATTCATAAATGCAGGAATAAAACGTTCACGTGCGACAAGTTCTACAGAAAAACCGATGACAAATAACCAGTATCGTAATGAATCGCCAACCCTGACACCGGAGGTGAAGAGAGAAAAAAGCCGGGTATACAGTCCGGCCAGTGAAGAGAGGCTGCAGGAAAGTGTCGCAAATTTCCATGGCAACAGTTGCTGTGATGGTTTCTGAAAAACAAACGCCGCCATTGAAGGCATATATGATGTGAGAGGTTTTGCAGCTTCAGAGGGAAAAACAGCAATCTGCACACCTTCGTGCCACTCTATATCGCTTGCACCTGCAACCCCCGTCAGCACACGCCACAACTCATTTGCCGATACAGCATTTGGATGTGGATAGACACGGGGATGTTTTGGCTTCCGTCCGCGTTTTGTTGGTACCCCATCTGAACAGTTATCCGATTCACCAAAGAAACAGAACCGGTCAGGTATATCAGGGTTGTAAAAACCATGAATTACAACAATGTTTGCTTCACCGGTTTTGTCTTCCACAATAATCATTACAAAATAGGGTTCTCCGGGTATTAATCAGTCTGTTCGCTGAAGACTCCGCGTGCATCATCAACATTCGCCCTGTTAAACTGATGGGAAAAACCGGATCGCCAAAAACACTGTTACCGGTATTTGCCAACCGCTCACCCTTTATCATTCCGGTTGTTATGATCTGACCTGATCACAACCACTCTGCCTGTGATTCGGTGATAACAGAAAGTGAACCGTGACGACGCATCCATTCCTACAAAAAAACAAAAAACAAAGAGAAAAAATTATTCTTTGATACCGGCAATTGCCGCATCAACAATGGCACCAATATCCTCAATTCCCCAGACCTCGGAATTAATCACGAGATCATAGGGGGTGAGATCATTGATGTCAATATTGTAGTATTTGTGGTATCTGCCAGCCTCACAGTCCTCACGTTCAATCGTGAGTTCAACTGCTGTCTGTGGATCGATCCCTTCACGGTCAGAGATGCGCACAGACCGGCATTCAACAGACGCCGCCACCCAGATACGGATATCCGCGTTATCAATCATATGCCCTGCAAGGCGCCCCTCAATAATGATATTATTGCGAACCTCGCCAATCTCCTTCTGACGGGCATCGATCATCCGGTCCACGGATTCATCGTCCTCTGCAAGCCTCCCGAAGTCAGCGAGATCCATACCACGTTCTGCAGCGAGCCCACGAAAGACCTCCCCTGCAGATATCTGACTGAACTCGTGTTTCTTTACCAGATATTTGGCAAGTGACGTCGTTCCGCTTCCCGGTGGGCCGCTTACCGTAATACGCATCAGAGCCCTCCGATATTAAGGGCTTTCCTGATTACCTGCGAAAGACAGATAGAGCAGATCATATACCAGAGAATCCACGCAGGAAGGAAGAAGGCTACCTGATTAAGCACAATCTCACCCATATACGGGAAGACAATTGTTGGCATTTCATCAATAAGAATAGTGCCGGCATCTAATGCTGCCTGCAGATTCCCGATAGTCCAGAGCATCCAGATAAAGATGGGAACCGTTACAATCAGAATCCATCCCATCGGCTTAAACTGCTCCTGGGACATCTGCATCTGCTCTTCCATCATCCGTGCCCGCTTGTCATTGAGCTTTTTCAGTTGCTTCTCTTCACCTGCAAGCTGTGCTTCACGGTATATCTTCTGGAAATCCTTCATCTTTGCCTGAACGACCTGCATCTTCTCATAATCAATCGTATACTTCTGGAGAAGAGACGAATAGCATCCGGTTATTGATGCAAGAATCAGGATCATAATTACCCAGAGATTGGGATTGTCAGTAACACCTATGGCGTTTGCCATGGGTCCAAAGATAAAATTGGCACCATATCCAATGGCGTCACGAACAGGGGGAATTGAATAGGCCCCCATCGCAATCAGCATGACAATGAAAAAGGAGGTCATGCCACCCATAACCCCTTTTCCTGCCGGTTTGCTGGTTTTTGCGATATCCCTCACCTCAGAATCTCTTTGAGTTCTTCTACTGACCGATCAAGCAGATTGTCAGCATTGACTATGATTTTGACTGTGCAACCGGTCAACATCGCATATGAAGCTGCCATTGAACGGTTGAACTGCTGGTGCTCACAGATAGCATGATACCCTTCAGCGTCACGCACCCGGGACTCATCTCCCATGCGCCGCATCAGGATCTGATCTTCGTCTGTCTCGATAAGGACAACGATATCAGGCATCAGTTCTTTGAGCACCCACTCAGGAAGACCTGCCAGATATCCACCCGGAGTCTTCACCGTGCAGTGAGTATCAATGATGACATTGCCCTCTGTTTTTGCAATGAACTGAGCAGCATTACGCTGCAGTTCACGCTGCTTTGCCTGTTCGAGTTTACGCATCTCATCACGGCTCTCAACGAGACCCTGACCGGATGCAACATCAAACATGCATGAGCCAAAATTAATATTCTGATACTCAACATCCTCAGATGCGAGTTCAGATATTGTCTGATTAATGACGGTTGTCTTGCCGACTCCCGGCACACCGGTAATTACTACTTTTTTACCCATCCTACACTTCACTCCTTACCGAAGAACCCGCGCATGAACGGGTACATCTCCATGATCTGTTCACTTGCAACCTCCTCATACAGCCGGTATACAATACTGACTGTCAGCAGGAGACCAGTTCCTCCGACCATTCCTATGACACCAAAGTAGTTCGCCACCACACTGAGGAGACCAACAAAGACACCACCGATGACCGTGACACGCGGAATATAACGATCCAGATACCTGACAAGCACCTGCTCCGATCTCCGGTATCCGGGGATAGACATACCGCTCATCTGGATCTGCCGTGCCACATGAGACGAGTCAAGGCCAGCCGTCTTCACCCAGAAGAGAGCGAAGATTGCGCCACCGACCACCATCACAAACAGGTCAAGACCCATACGGATGAAAATCTGCCAGATGGGGTGACCAACATCGTAGGCCCACCACATCCAGTCAGACGGACCGTTGATAGGTGCAAGGAAATACATAATCCCGTTCAGCGGGGTGCTGCCCTGATACGCACCCAGGATCGTTATCCCAAGATTGTTCAGGAAAAGACCCAGCATCTGGAGATTTGCCTGCAGAACACGGACAAGAATCATCGGCAGCACACTGGCATAGATGAGTTTCACCGGGAAACGCCCACGGGCACCACGTACAGACGAATGTGCAAGCGGGATCTCAATCCGTGTCGACTCTACATAGACAATCACAAGGAAGATCACAACGGTCGTAACCAAAGCGAGCATATCAGTGCCGAAGTACTCCAGGAATGGTGCACCATCCATAATGACCGCAAAGAGCCGCGGGAAGAACCCGATGGGGTATGCATCCTGAACAGCATTCCAATTCAGGAAACCGTTGACAAGACCCTGAGAAACACCAGCAACGATAAAGAGACCGACGCCAGAGCCGACCCCCCATTTTGTAACAACCTCATCCATAAAGAAGATCAGTACCCCACCGATACAGATCTGCAAAAAGACAAGGAACGTTACAGCACCGAGGTTTCCGCCAAATAATGCATTTGCAACGACCGGGTCCGGGGAAAGGAATCCACCGATAACATTCGGAAGTGCCTCAAGCACGATCATGACAAATATCAGGAGCTTCTGTAAGCCCATGTACATGACCTGTCCACGTGCATCACCGGTATCTAAATCCAGAAGATCAGCACCTTTGAGGAGCTGAAGCACAATGGATGCAGTGACAATCGGCCCGATACCCAGATGGGCAATTGAGCCACTCGCCCCTGCTAAGAGGGCACGATAGAATGAAAAAATATCCTGTGAACTCGGATCAAGCCCAAACACCGGAATATTGGTCAGTACAAAATACAAAATCAGAATAGCAGCAGTCCAGATTAACTTATTTTTAAAGTGGACGTGCCCTTCCGGACTTCTTACTGCAGGCATTGCTGCCAGCAGCGGTTCTAATCGATCCAGCATCGCTCCCATAGTACAATTTCCTGAAAAAAAAGAGAATCAGGCGTCCAGTGCCTGGCCACCGTTCTCTTCTATCTTTTGTCGGGCTTTGTCAGTAAATGACAAAGCAGAGATGTTCATCTTCTTGGTAACCTGTCCGCCTCCAAGTATTTTATCAATACCGATTTGGCCTGCATCAATGACGATGGTGTCCCCATCCATCTCTGCGTTCCCTGATGCCACAAGAGTATCTGCGATCTGGTCAATATCCCCGACATCAAGGCTATCAACAGAGGATGGGTTTTTGTTCACGAATCCATGTTTACCATTGTGAACTTCCCCTAAGAGAAGGTAATGGGAGAAACGGTGATCACGATGACCCGCGCGGCCTCTGCCACCACGGTTTCCGGCACCACGACGGTTCTTGTGTGTTCCGCCACCGCATGTCCGTGAACCACGATATTTTGAGCGTTTGTTTACTGGCATCTAATTCACCGCATCCTGTAAAGAAGCGAATTAATCTCACTTCCATAGTTTCCGAGTGCGCCACCCTGCTGGTATGTCCGCTTAATGGACTTGTGTCCCTTACGCGGGGGGTGGAGCCGGAGTACTGGCTTGAGTTCGGGCACATCAGCAATGGATGCCTCGCCTGCACAGAGTGCGGCTGCAAACGCATTGATGTCCTCAAACTTAGAGTTCTCCTTCACATACTCCTCAGTGAGGCGTATGTTTCCGGTCAGCCGGCCACGGGTGGTCAGAACTTTTCCCAGAATTTCGGGATCAGCCTCGCCGTATGCCACATAATCCTTGACCTTCCGGATCATACCGAGGTATGCCGGGGTGTCAGGGACAAGGACACAGTGATTGATGTGGTGAAGGCGGAGCATCTTCAGGGTATCTTTAATCTCCCTGTTACAGTTGACAACACCGCGCACCTGTACTACAACATACATTAATCCATCACTCCTGTCCGGATGAGATTTGCGTTTTTCAGTGCATCAAAGGTCGCCTTTGCAAAGTTGATGGTTGTACGGGTCTGCCCAAATGATGAGGTCCAGAGATCCGTAACGCCTGCAAGTTGGAGAACCTTCTTTCCGATGTCACCGGTAACAAGGCCAATACCCTGAGGTGCCGGAATCAGCGTGATAGACACACTGCCTGACTTCCCCTGAACACGCAGCGGAATGGAGTGCGCTTCGCCGCAGCCACATTCCCAGCTTCCACATCCACGTCTTACATAGATGACATTGACTTTCGCATTTGCAATTGCTTTCTTGATAGCATTGCCAACCTGTGCGTCCTTTGCCTGTCCATATCCGACGTAGCCGTCACGGTTTCCCACAACGACAACAGCACGGAATTTGACACGTCGGCCACTGTCAGTCATTCTCTGAACCATGTTGATGTCGAGTACTTCATCTTCAAGGTCAGGGAAGAAATAGTCGACAATACCCGGTTCTTTAATAGGCCTGCCGATGTCAAGCACTTCTTTAAGACTTGTATAATCGCCGGCAGCAACCTGTCTTCCAAGACCTGTGATAGGAACCCATACTTCCCGTTCATAGGCCATATTACTTCAGCTCCTTCATGATTGCTTCTGCTGCCTGTTCCACATTTGCAACGAGATCTGCTGCACGCTCTGGTGCATATGCTGCAATGTGTGCGCCCTTTATCCTGTCATCACCCGGAAGGATAGACTCACCGTGGGGAACTTCAAGGCCTGCATCCACAGCGCCTTTCAGTGCACCAAACACCTTTCCTCCTGGGGTTGAACGGGTCAGACCAATGTCGAGAATTGCCTCTTCATAGCCTGCATTCCGTGCACGCACCGCAAAGAGCATGCCAGTGAGATATGCTGCAGGAGTATTTCCCATAGCACCGGTAAAACCGTATCCTTCCAGTTCATTTGAGTATGCCGCAACACGTGTCAGGTCACCCTCAAGTGTAGCATCTACCAACTGAACAATGATCTGCCGGTTGGTCTTGCGTACGACCATACGTGGTTTCTCGGAGAGGAGAAGTCGCATCCGGGAATAATAATCAGTTTTGCCTTCATGTCTCCTTCTGAACGGGACAAAATACCGTGGTCCGGATGCCATTAGTTCATCCTCCCCTGAATTTGCTCAAGCTGTGCTTTCATATGTGCCACACTGCGGTACTGACCGCCTGCTGCCTTCCGATATACCCTGCGGTACAGAGTAACGTCGATAGTACCGTCGTCACGCAGTACACGGAGTTCACGTCGGATTGCACGAATCTTTTTGATCCATACCCGCTTAGACGGGGTTCGTGCATTGGATGCTCCTTTCCTACGTCCATGGCCCTTACAGTGACCATAGGAACGCTTTGCAGCGAGAATACGTGCACGGCCGCGGCTAACGCCTTTAACCGGCTTTGCACGAATCGCACCATCTTCAATAAGGCCACGCATGTCCTCACGTGAGATCGCATTTTCAATATCGTCCTCACGCTCGCTGTCCATCCAGACACGGTGAACACCGCACTTCAGAACAGCTGCTGCGATACGGCGCTGATTCTTAAGGTCACTCATCTAAAGCCACCTCTTCTTCAGCGACGTCCTCTTCCACAACTTCGGGCTCTTCTACAACCTTTCTGGATGCATCCTTCAGGTTGAGTACCTTAAGCCCAAGCTCAAGTGCCTTGTCCTGAATGACTTCCCGTTTCTTGTTTCCGACAGTGCGTGCAATACGGACTGCATGCGTCTCAGAGTTCAGCCCTTCAAGATCTGCAGGTGTGAATATGAGTACTTCCTCATATCCACTGGGGTGGAATCCACGTACAGCGGCAGGGCCTCCAAACCCTGGTTTCGGAAGACGACCCTTTGCACGGATCTGCTTGCGCATTTTGCTCTGAAGACCACGTGGGCGCCTCCATACGTCATCCAGTTTCTTCTTATGATGAATACACTGGCGCTTAAAGGTTGCCCGCTTCCCATTGCGTGCACGGATAAGTCTCATCTTTTCGTCAGCCATATCAGATCACGCCTTCTCAATGATGTATATTCCATCCTGGAACACACGGGGATCACGATTGCGCACATGCGTAGCCCGTTCAATACGAGCGGCTGTGGTGCCCACGAGTTCTTTATCAATACCAGATACAGTGACTTCATCGTTTCCGGTTGAAACGGTCACTCCCTCAGAAATCCGTGCAACCCGTGGCTTCTTTTCGCCAAGGAAATTGACAATCTCAAGAGCTGTGTCAGTCTTCTTAAGCTGGATTGGGAAGTGACTGTAGACCACTTTCATCTTGTATACATATCCTTCTGTAACCCCGCCGCACATATTGCGGGCATGGGCTGCATAGGTTCCTACCATTGCAGAAATTTTCTTCCGCGTTGATGCAGTTGAAGCGGTAAAGACAGTTCCATCACAGGAAATGTCAACACCCGGGTAGCGCATTTCACGTATGAGTCTTCCTTTGGGGCCCTCAACAACGAAGGTTGTTCCTTCCATTGTTGCAGTAACACCCTCGGGAATCTCAATTGAACGTTCACTTAGCATTTAACACACCTCAGTAAACGTACCCGAGCAGTTCCCCGCCGACGCCTGCTTCCCTTGCCTGCCCATGTGATATCACGCCTTTAGACGTGGAAATGAGCAGAAGGCCAAAGTTCTTCGCCGGAAGGTAATGTGTCTCCCATTCTTCAAGTTCTGCAAGCTTCACGGAGTACCGCGGTGAAATTACACCACATTTATTGATATTTCCGTTCAGTTTCACATTGAACTGACCGCCACGGCCATCTTCAATGAGTTCAAATTCTGCAATATAGCCCTTCTCTTTCATGATGCCAAGCATTGAACCAAGAAGCCTGCTTGCCGGTTCAACGATACAACTCGTCTTACCAACATCGGAGGCGTTCTTGATGGTGCTCATTGCATCTGCAATCGGATTTAATCGTGTCATAATCCTCTGCCTCCTAGTTCATCTTCTTAAAGCCAATTTTGGCGGCATTTTCCCGGAAGCACTGACGGCAGAGCATAATATTGTGCCGACGGACAAGCCCCTGCTTTCTTCCGCACATTTGACACACATTTGCACCGCGACCGAATTTCTTCGGTGATGCATCGGATTTCTTTCCATGTTCTGCCATTAGATTACCTCAACATTGAATGCTTCAGCCATGTACGCCGTAGCGTCAGCTTTGGTGACACGCTGTTTTGTCGGAAGCTTTCTCTTCTGAATTGACCTGCGCGCAATGCGAATACCCTTGCGCTCAAGAACAACATTGACATCCATTCCATAGATACCGATCATAGGATCATAACTCTGGGTTGGGAAGTCAGTGTGTTCTTCAATGCCGAATGAGAAATTGCCGGTTGCATCGAACTGGGATGCTGAAAGAGTATTTTCTACAATTCCAAGTGCAGTACGGACGAAGTTCTCTGCACGTGCACCACGGAGAGTGACACGGCATCCGATTGGCTGTCCCTTCCGGACACCAAAAGCGGGCTGGGTCATCTTCGCAAAAGCACGAATTGTAGACTGTCCGGTAATATCTTTCACAATATTTTCTGCTTTGACAAGTTTGTCACCAGATTCACCGACAGCCATATGGACAACGACTTTATCAACACAGAGTCCCTGCATTGGGTTCACAGTTCAATCCCCCATTCGCTGATTGCAGACTCTTCACGTCCTACCATAAAGACATAATTCTCAATCGTCTCGAATACCTCACCAGCGTCGCCCTCTGCAAGAGTGACACGGTTTGGGATACTTCCGGGGATTACATCAATCTGTGTGATTTTGCCGATCTTTCCGGAGTGGCGTCCACCAATGACCATTGCTGTGTTGCCTTCTGTGAAGGCAAAGTGATCAGTGATTTCAAATTTGTTCTCCGGGTTCAGGGACAGGACAACAGAGTCCTTGGGTTTGTAGTCCTGTGTGTCGACAATGATGTTTGCACCGTAGCGGAGATTCAGCTGAATCTTACCCCCCTTCACAATTGTCTTGTCTGCAATCTTGCAGAGACGGCTCTGTGCTGCCTCGGCTGTGATTGGAACGGAGACAATATCCCCGCGCCTGGCACGGAGAATGCGGAAGTACTTGTCGACAGACGGGAGAGCGATGATGTCAAACACACCAACACCCATCTTGGGGTCAGTGCAGACAGCACCGTTCACGAGCACTGCACGACTCTTGAGGACACGTTTGACCTCTCTCATCGTGATTGCAATTCCCATGTGGTCACGCAGCCACACTGCCATAGGCATTGCGCTTGCATTGTGAGGACCTGCAATGGTCTTTGTCACAAATGTGTTTGTCTTCTTGGCAATACGCCACGACCCTGGGCTGTTAAGCCTCTTCAGGTGGTTCGACATTACTTTTTCGCCTCCAGCTTTGCCTCACGGCGTTTGTCTTTCAGATTCAGTTTCACGATGCATACTTTGGATGGATCAACCGGGCGTGGAACCTCAGTTCCGTCTGCCTTAGTCGATATAACACCGTGAACAATAATCCGCGAATACTCAAGGTTAACCCCTTCGACGATGCCTTCATCGCCGGTAAAGTCTCCACGAATGACACGGACTGTGTCACCGGTAACGATACGCACACTACGGCGGCTGTACTGATTCCGGAGTTCTGATGAAAGCGGAGCATTCAGGAAACGACCCCTTGCATGAAGGGGTGCATTGTAGCGGAATTTGCGCTGTTTGCGCGGTTGTGTGCTTGCAATACGTACCATATTTCCTTCACCTCAGATAATTATCGTCGCCATGGAACCAATCTTCGGGAAACGCTCTGCCACTTCACGTGCAACAGGGCCTTTAATTTCCGTTCCCTTGGGTTCTCCGTTTTCGTTCACCACTACCATTGCGTTGTCCTCAAATGAGAGACGAAGACCGGAAACTCTCCGGATCTCCTTCTTCTGCCTGATGACGACTGCCTTCACGAGCGTCTTACGCATGTCGGGAGTGCCTTTTTTGACCGTAACCGTTGCCACATCACCAAGACCCAGTTTGGGCTGGCGGCGGTGTACGCCGTGGTAAAGGTCTACAGAAACAATCTCTACCTGCCGTGCGCCGGTATTATCGGCACAGACAAGGCGGCTGCCCGTACAAAGTGCACGAGGAGTTCGTGATTGTTTTGCTTTCATTCTGTCATCACCTCAACGACGACAAATTTCTTGGTCTTTGAAAGGGGGCGACACTCGGCAATTTTTACCATGTCGCCTACTTTGAGATCAATGCAGGGGGGGTGATGTGCATGAATATGTGAACTACGTTTTTCGTAACGCTTGTATTTCTTCACATAATGCAGGTAGTCGCGTCCGACTACTACTGATCCCTGCATTCGGTCACTCACGACCTTACCGGTAATCACCTGGCCGCGCACCGGTAAAGTGCCATGAAATGGACAGTTCACGTCATCGCATTCCTTTTCCGGAATGGGGACGTTCAATCCTGTGTTTTTAGCCATTATTTACCTCAGTTTCTGATTCGCATGCTGATCCTTTTCTCAGGCCGCATAACCAGCACCGACCCATCAACCCGTACCTGGGTATCATCGGGAAGGCGCAGGTCAAAGGTTGCACACTTCTTCGCAACCCGAAGGATACGATCACCAGCACATATATCGAGCATCTGCTTCGATTCTCCGCATACCACACCGGTGATACCGGTCTGGGTGCGGTTTGAGGAGGCATAAACCCGTATCGGAAGTCCGATGAGTTCATGCCTGCAGATGTTCTGTGCGGTGATCATGTCTGTGTGTCCCCTTAGTGCCTGAAAAGAGAATCAGGCGTTGCGGCGCTTGTTCTGCTCAGTGCTGATCCGGGCAATTGTTCTCCGGATTTCACGGATGCGTCCCGGGTTCTCCGGTGCGCCTCCTGCACTCACTTTTCCATTACTCTGAACCCGTTCAAGCCTAAGCTTTAGAAGCTGCTCCTGGAGTTCAACATCACTGAAGTCAGCGACTTCTGCTGCACGAAAGATAGCCATAATCAGATTTCCTCCTGTACGGGAACATCCTCAGCTTCTTCGAGTTCAGCATCAATCTCTGCACCAATGATATCCTCATCGATATCCACACCTTCAAATACCGGCTCTTCAGAAACCTCGGGTTGAGGATCCAGAACTTCGAAGGTATCAGGGAGGCGTGTTCCTGGCGGGATAATACTGACCTGGACACCAATGGTTCCAAGCTTCTTCACTGCAAGGGCAAATCCGTGATCAACAAGGGTCACAGATGGTTCACCTGCGTGCTTCACATGGCCTTCAGTGAACTTCTGGACACGTGAACGGGAACCAGTAACTTTACCGGAAAGAACAACCTCACAGCCAAGTGCACCGGATTCCATTACACGACGGAGAACACTGTTCCCTGCCTTGCGGAAATACCAGCCGCGCTCAAGTGAATTTGCAAGTCTCTCTGCCATAATCTGAGCATTGAAACTTGGTTCATCCACTTGCTGAACTTCAATCTGTGGGGACTCGATACCATAGTCATTCTGGAGGTCAGCGGTCAGCTGGCGCACAACCTTTCCACCCTTTCCAATGACAATACCGGGTTTTTCAGCATAGATGGTAATCTGAGTGCCGAGCGGGGTACGGATAATTTCCATACCGCCATAGCCTGCACGTTTCAGTTCCTTTACAAGGAAATTTTCAACACGTGCTGAGCGGACACCATCCGCTACAAATCTCTTCTCGATTCCCATATTATCAGGCCTCCTTCACTGCAATCTCGATGTTGACGGATTCTGCGTATTTTGGTGTGGCACGCCCCATTGCACGGGGGAATATGCCCTTCAGTCTGCGGCCGCGGGCTGCAGAGATCTTGTCAATTACGAGGTTTTCGGTGTCAAGACCGAGATATTCTGCATTCTTCTCAACGGAGCGGATCAGTTTGATGAAGTATGAAGATGCCTTGACGGGATACCGGCCGGCATCCCAGCCATCCAGACCGCGCTTGTGTGCAACATCTCTGTTGAACCGGCGGAAGGGCACTGCACGCTTCAGTGCAACAACATCCTCAAGGAATTCAATTGCGTCTTTGGTCTTCATTCCCCTGACTTCACGTGCAATCTCAATTGAGTGCTTTGGGGAAATCGGAAGTTCGTTTGCCTTTGCGCGGGCGCACTCGCCCTCTGTCTTAATAGAATATGCTGTTCTTGCCATTTCCATCACTTCAGGGGTACGAATTTACTCGACCGGGTTGCACCGATACCGGCACTGCCATGGTTCACACGTCCGCGGGTGAGCGCAAACTCTCCAAGGTAGTGGAAAACAGCCTCAGGCTGAATTTCCACTTCAAGGAAGCTCTTTCCGTTGTGGATCTCGATTGTCTTACCAACCATCTCAGGGAGGATGATCATATCACGGAGGTGAGTCCGGATACGTTCTTTGCCACCCCTGATATCATGCAACAGGCTCTCATGCCCGGGGGAAAGGCCGCGGTTGACCCGGCGGCGAATCCGTGCAGGCATAATGGGCAAAAGTTCGCTCATACCCATCTGCTGCAGATTTTCAATACTGAAGCCGTGGTAGGTGAATTCCTCTTTCCGCCTCGGCAACCTTCTCTGTGTCTTTTTTGCCATATCTGATCACTCCCGATTATTTCCTTCCGGTTCTCTTCGAGGCGATATGTCCAACTTTTCGTCCAGGTGATGTACCACGGGCAACACTCTTTGGCCTGCCAACATGCTGATGTCCACCGCCACCGAATGGGTGGTCAACGACGTTCATACAAACACCCTTTACACGCGGCCATTTCGCTGCCTGGGATTTCATCTTGTGGTATTTCTTTCCTGCCTTAACAAACGGCTTTTCACTGCGTCCGCCACCGGCGACAATACCAATGGTTGCACGACAATCTGCATTGAACCATTTTTGTTTACCGGAGGGCATCTTGATACCGACACGGCCCTCGTCTTTGCCGATGACCTGTGCCTGCACACCGGATGCACGGATGAACTTGCCACCGTCATTTGGTCGTCCTTCAACATTACAGACGTAGGCACCGACAGGGATTGCAGCAAGAGACATAGTGTTTCCGTTCTTCACCTGAGCTTCAGGACCCCATGCGATCTTGTCGCCAACGCCCACACCTTCAGTGACGAGCATGAAAATCTTCTTTTTGCCGTCATCAAGCTCGATTTTGGCAATTGGTGCGTGCCGGGCAGGGTCGTGCTCGATATCGATCACAACACCGCTAATGGTCTCACCAATTTTACCCGGGTGCTTGAGCTCAGCCTTGTATTTGTGTGACGGTGCACGGTATGTAGGGCCTCCACGGCCACGGTTCTGGGATATTATGCGTTTACCCATTTAAACCACCTTCAGAGGATTCCCAGCCGTGAAAGTATCTCTTCTCCGGCTTTGTTGTCAGCAAATGTGACAATGGCTTTCTTCTGTCCTTTCATTGTCATCATCGTCGTAACAGATGTTACCTCGTGGGCAAACATCTCCTCGACTGCACGTGCAATCTTGTTTTTGTCTGCAGTATGGCGGACGATGAACTGGAGTTTGCCATCAGATTCGAGCATCATAGATGCTTTTTCTGAGACATAGGGAGTATTAATTGTCATCTCAGATCATCTCCAGTTTCTTCAGTGCACCAGCAGTCCAGACAGTCAGACGTCCTGCCTGTGTGCCAGGTGCGAGCAACTCTGCGTTCAGTTCGCCCACAGCAACGACATCCACACCGGCAAGATTGATTGCTGCACGGAGAGGTGTTTCGCTGGTGACAATCAGTACGCTCTTGCGCTGCTTGTAGCGACGGCCACGGGTCTTACCACGGCCTGCACGCACTTTCCTGCTGTCTGCAGAGCGCTGCACATCGGTGTATACACCCACAACAGAGAGTGCTGCTACAACATCCTTTGCAGTGGTCAGGGCCTCAAATCCGTCATCAAAGACAACGGGGATTCTGCCTTCAAAGAGATGTCCGCGTGCGGTGATCAGTTCCTCGTTCACGGTTGCTGCAATAGCAGACCGGATAGCAAGGCGCTTTTCCTGTTTGTTGATCTTCCGTACCAGATTCTTCTCCACTTTAGGAGGATGTGCTGCGCGTCCACCGACTGACTGTGGAATACGTGCAGCACGTGATCCGTTCTTCAGACGCGGAAGTTGTGCAACACCACGACCACTACCCCAGGATTCTGCTGATGTGCGGAATCCTGCACGTGGATCGGTGCCGTGTGGCTGGTAGCGCTCACTCTGAAGTGCAAGAACAGCGTTTTTAATGAGATCCGGGCGGTAGCTCTCTTCAAATACTGCAGGAAGTTCCATCTCTCCTGCTGAACCACCGTCAATTGTTGAAATCTGTGCCTTCATTCAGTTCACCCCTGTTTGCTGGCAACACTCACGTACTGGATTGCCGGTATGCGCTCGACATGTTCACTCTGCCTGACTGCAGCTCGCATTCTGATAAGACGCTTGCATGGACCGGGGACTGAGCCCTTAATTGCAACATATCTGCCTCTGACAAGACCATAGTTGGTGAATCCACCTGCGGGATTAATTTCCTCACCGGTAACGCCGACCTTTAAGAGACGCTTGTTGAACTCAGTACGCTGCTGATATCCCAACTGACCCATCTGTGGAACCTGCCACCTGACATGGTGAGGGTGCCACGGACCAAGGTTACCGATATGACGCTTTTTACCACCACGGGAGTGTTTACCACTCCGGGTCTGAATACCCCAGCGTTTTACCGGACCATTTGTTCCCTTTCCGGTGGTAATTGCAGTGACATCGAGGTACTGGCCTGTTTTGAAAACAGAATCAAGCTCGACTTCATTGCCGAGGAGTGATGCTGCGTACTCAACACGCTCATCAATACTGCCGCCTGCAACACGCATCTCCATGGTGTCTCCAGACTTCTTTGGCACACCGGTAAGTTCGGTGACCTGGGTCTTTATGATAGCAAAGACATCGGTAACTTTACCGGATGCTACAACTTCACGAAGTGCTTCAAGGCCTTCTTCTGACCAGGCTTCAGCGTATGCACGCTTGCCAAAGGTATCCTTTCTATACAGGCGAATGCCGATCACAACCATCGCCGGAATTTCAACGATGGTAACAGGAACCATAATGTCCTTACCCTCTGTAGGGCTCTTATTGTGATCATCGACCATGACTATGTGAGTCATGCCCGCCTTGTAACCGGCAAAACCCTGCAACACGGGTTCCCCGTCATGCTGTGGCCAGGAATGGTATTTCGGCACCTGGCTTTTCGCACGCTTGCGGGGACTGTATGCAAGTGAACCTCTGCGAGGTCTGTTTAACTCGGACATTGATGTATCAATCCTAAATCTTGGTTTTCAGTTGATGCTTCATCCTGCACCGGAGATTCCGGCACAGAATGCATTCCGAGAATGAATTGGTTTTCAACTCAGGTCTGAGCTGACGATGTGGTCTGATGGGCCGATTGATGCATGCCTCAACGTGCGGTATGGATTAAGAAAGATCCTCATCCGTCGCAATTCAGGCATTGGGCCCTTTCACATATCTGAAAGATTCTTCCGGTGTGGACCGGAAAGACTCATTCTCTCAAATTGATCCTGACGGACTCCGTTTCTGCGCGCATAAACAATACGCCAGATGTGGGCTCGTTCCACAAAACGTCCACCCTTACGGTTCCATCAGATCCTACGTCTTTCACCCTGTTGTGTATGAACACAACCATATCCCGGGACCCTTCCCTGCAGCACGCCACAGGGAAAGTCACCATATGCAATGATCCTCCGGACAGGGAGCAGGAATACTGCAGGAACCGTCCGGAAAACCATCATATATGTTTCCTAAATGTTTCTGTGACACACTTATAATAGTATTGAATAAAAGGAGAGATTCAGCAGAGAATATCACCCAAAGCAGAGTTCCCCGTCTTCGTTGATATAAACCTCGACATCTTCGCGCACAAAACGGCCCTTAAATTTACCGGGGTTTGCCTCCTTCAGGCGGTTGATGAGATTGATAGAATCATAGCGGACCTTTATCCGTAATTTCTCCGCTTCCCCGTATATCTCGCCAACAGCATCAAAGAGATCTGTCCCGATCTTAATCGTGCACAGATGAGTCGCATCAAGCGTATAGAGAAATTCCAGCGTTTCCTTTGCTTTTTCAATATTATCATATGCCGCTTTTTCAATGGTGCATACATTTGCCTTTGACGTATGGATAATATCTGCAATCTGCTGTTGAGTCAGGCCCTGTTTCCGGTACCTGAGCACCTCCCTCTGCCGCCCAGTAAGAAGACCTTGTTTCATTAACTTCAATATATATTCCAATAACTTAAACAGTTTTCGTTAACCGCCTGTGGGCGCACCACCCGGACGAAGGAATTCACAATGTTTATTACTGAACATTCTGATAGTAGAATGTTCTCAAATTTGAGAGGTTTAGTTATGGTAGTTAAAGTTGGAGTTGCAAAACTGGGCAACATCGCAAGCGGTGTTATGGTCGAGCTTCTGCTCGACGAGCGTGCAGACCGTGAAGATATGCAGACATTTATGGCAACAAGCGGAACAAAACTCGAAGTCGAGGATGTCGAGCGTGTTGTTAGCACCCTTATTGCATACAAGCCGGACTTTGCAATCGTTGTCTCACCAAACGGTGTCCTCCCCGGCCCCGTAGGTGCACGTGAAGCACTGAAAGCAGCAGGCATCCCTGTCGTCGTCATCACCGACGATGTCACCACCAAGAAAGAATGGGCAGCACTTAAGGAGAGCGACTTCGGATACATCATCCAGAAGGCAGACTCCATGATTGGTGCACGCCGTGAATTCCTCGACCCGGTCGAGATGTCTGACTACAACGGTAACCTGGTAAAGGTCCTCACCATCACCGGTGCATTCCGCAAGATGCAGTTCGCACTTGATGCAGTGATTGACCAGATCAAAGCAGGCAAAACAGGCGCAGACATTGAACTCCCAAAGATCGTTATGACCGCAGACAAGGCAGTCAAAGACGAGTTCACCAACCCATATGCATATGCAAAGGCACGTGCAGCATTTGAGATTGCAGCAGCAGTCGCAATGGTCAACGTCAAGGGTTGTTTCATGACCAAGGGATTCGAGAACTACGTTCCAATCGTTGCATCCGCACACGAAATGATGCGCTCCGCAATGATTCTCTGCGAAGAGGCACGTGAGATTGAGAAGGGCTGTGACGCTGTCATCCGTATGCCACACAAGAAAGACGGTACAATCGTCTCCAAGACAACCCTCATCTCCAAACCGGAGTAAATCCAAATACCTTTTTTTTCCCAAGTCTTCAGAGTCCCGCAGGATAAAGAACTGCAGGCGGCATTTTGTATCCAGGGAGCTGCCAGATACAAATCACAGGCAACTGCCATATGCAAAAACGGTCCGGTCGTGCAGGACCCACATTCCGACAGTGGACAATTTGTGAGAACATTTTTGAAAACACAACAGAAAAAAAAGAGCAGATGCTGTATGCACGGCGCCCAACAGCGCCGTCATCCTCTACATACGCACCTCAGGGCAGAAAACCTGCGAGGTCTTCAGGAAGGGTCATCACAATGGGTTCCAGATGCATCCGTTCCATAAACGCAGAGTCACCCATTGCCGCGGCACTGGGATTTATGCGGGCTATGAGGGAACAAAACGCGCGGAAACCCCTGTCAGGCCGTCCGACTGCATCAAAGAAGAGTGACAGATTAAACGCATAGTGCCCTGCCCCGCGATAAAGAGAAATCACCCGCTCAATCCCTTCTGCGAGAAGACCACACCAGGGTTCGAGCTCGTCAATGCACCGAACCGGAAGGTATGCACGCACCTCCTTTTCACCCAGGGGAACAGCATGGGCAAAAAACGGCAGTTCATCGCCGAAGAGATGACGGGAACCACCCATCTCCTGTTCAAGCAGACATGCCCGGTACATCCTGCCAGTCCTGCAGCAGAAGGTTTCTGACTGGTCAATGGCAATGCCGGCATGAAATGTCGGAGCTGCATCTGCTATTCCCTGCATATGCGGATGCAGCATACTGGCACCGGCCGACGGAAGATAGTTCCAGTTACAGGAGACATAATCGTCATTGCCTGAAAAAGCAGCAATCTGCCCACAGAGAGCATCTTCAATCTGCCCTGCTGCAATCTCTGCCGGGTCATGTGCCTCGGTAATGACCGTCACCACATGCTCCCGTGCAAAAGGATAGAGATTCGGGAAGGTGACACTTTCACCAATAGTGATACGTGAACCATCGGGAAAGACCGGCGTATCATAATGAACCCGTTCCGGGCAGAAAACACAGGGCACTTCATCATGGGAACCATCAGGTCTGCGCGGGACATCAATACGGCGATGAAACCTGTCAGGCGCAATGCGACACTGCAGACCGGTCAGAAGATCCCTGCGGTATTGGAATTCACCATTTTTGGAGGCGCACTCCTCAACCTGAAATAATGTATTAATCTTATTCACAGTTATCCCTCTGGCACCCGCTGGCATCCATTCCGGCCCGGTATCTCCGAACAGGTCTCACAGAAGATAGCGGTTTCACTGCCACAAAATATACAGCGTAATTGATAGAACATCAAAAAAAAGAAAATTGTTTGGATATTAGTCCGTGGACTCTCAGATTAACTTTCCGAGGAGACGGATAGAGTTAGTCATGTCAGGACCAAGTGGAGAACCAAAGATGATCTGGGTAACACCAGATTTCGTAAGGTCTTCGCACTTCTGCTGAACCATATCAGGAGTACCTGCAATGGTAAATGCATCAATCTCTGCGTCAGTAACGAGGCCGCCGACTGCACCGAAGTCAAAGCGTCCGAGTGCGTCTTTGATCTTGCCAACATTGTCAAGGTCAAGTCCGTGGCGCTGCAGAAGGGGTGCCGGGGAGCCAGCTGCGATGAAAGCTGCAACAATCTTTGCTGATTTGCGTGCCTTCGCTTCACTCTGATCGATGGACATTGCAGTGTATGCACCAACATCGAACTTCTTGAACTTCTTTTCATCAACTGCATCACATGCTGCTTTGATCATAGGAATTGCAATTGCAAAGTCCTTTGGATTGGATGCGTTGATAAGTGCTCCCTTACCGATTTCACCGGAGAGTGCGAGCATCTTGGGGCCCTGTGCACCAATGTAGATAGGGATCTGCTTCTTCTTTGCAGGCAGTGTTACACCGGTGAGCTTTGCACCATCGTAGTCAAAGAATTCCATGTTGCCGGTTTTCTTAACTTCCTCTCCGGCACAGAGAGCTGCAATCTGCTGGACACCTTCTCTCAGGCGTGAAACAGGCTTTGATGCTTCAATTGCAAGTTTCGGAAGAGTGGAAAGGTCACCAGGTCCGATACCAAGAACAGCGCGGCCGTCAGAAATTTCATTTAAGGTGCACATGAAGGAAGCAATTGCTGCCGGTGTGTCGGTAAATGTGTTCATGATACCCGGGCCCATCTTAATGGAGTCTGTTGCCTCAGCGATAGCGGCAAGGGTTGGGTAGCAGTGGCGGTTGTTGTAGTGATTTGTAATCCATGCAAAGTCGATATCTTTCTGCTCTGCAAGTTTACAATAATTTACCACCTGTTTCACGGTGATATTTCCGGGGACAAATTCAATACCATAACTCATAGGTTTTTCACCTTAACTTCATATAACACATCGAGACTAATATACGTTATCATTTAACTGAGTGCGTGTCTTCATTTCCCTGCTGCCATCCACAAAAAACCATAATTTTGGTTTCATTTTTAACGTACCCCTCTATAATCCAGCCAATTGAAGACAATTACCCACAGATTTTATATGAACTTATCATACATCAGAAGGACAGTACACTGGTACCAGTGGGTCTGCATAATAACTCACAGCACATATAATTGTGTACAGGACACGGAGAAATAATGAGAATACTTGCAATCGGGCTCGGCGGGGCGGGCACACGGATTGTTGATCTTCTGTATAACCACGACATGAAAAGCAGGGTGGGATGCGTTTCAGCGATAGCTGTCGACATAGACGGAAACAGCCTGCGACAGCTTTCAAACATCCCGGATAATGCACGAATGCATTTCCCTGCACTTGATCCCGAAATCCATTTTGACGCGACCTCCACCATCAATGTGGAAGAGGTGATGACGCTCATCCAGAAGAGAGACAACTTTGAAATTGACTCCATCATGATTTTTGCAGGCCTGGGGGGCAGCGTGATTGATGCCATCCCACAGCTCACAGAGGAACTGCGTAAATCCTTTATTGAACCAATATTCGGAGTGTGTATTCTTCCAATCCGCAACGAGGGCAAACGTCACTCCTCAAAGGCATCTGATGACTTAAAACGGGTAAAAAACGTTCTTGACGCGGTATTTCTTTTTGATAACGAGACCTGGCAGGAACGCCTGAAGGCAGAGTATGACCAGTATAGTGTTGCAAAGGATACCACCACCAGTTCAGATAGACATAAAATATTTCCGGATAATCCACGTGATGTTTATACTATCTTAAATGAGAAAATTGCACGACAGATGGGGCTTCTTCTCCGCGCGGGTGAATTTAGCGAAACAGGGGTTGAGGCAGCAGATATTGTCCTTGATGCAGGTGAGGTCTTAAACACCCTGAAAGGGAACGGCCTTGTTGCAATCGGATACGCCACAGAACCCCTGCATAACTCATTCAGGGACCGGTTCAACCAGTGGCGTTCGGACACATACTTCTCTGAGACTTCCCATAAACGGGCAACACGAATAGTAACCCTCGCCAAACGTGCGGTATATGAGGAAATTTCTGTCCCCTGCGATCTCACCAGCGCAGATAAAGCACTGGTCCTCATCGCAGGCCCGTCACAGGAACTTTCAATGAAAGGGTTTCAGACAGTGAGGAAATGGATTGACCGAAGCATCTCAGGACTGGAGATGCGATCAGGTGACTACCCGGTGATGAATACCCGGTTTGTAGGCATCATCATCGTCCTCGCCGGCATCACAAATATCCCCCGGGTAACCGAGCTGAACGAAATCCGGCGTGAGTATGAATATGAGCAGGAACATGCGGCAGAGGAGAAGGAATTCTTACCGCTAAAAGAAGAGAACAGCGGCATTTTAAAAGGTGAAGAGGAGGAAGGGACAGCATCAACTCCTGAACTCATTCAGTCCGAGAGCGGCGCAAGAGAAGAAGAGAAGAACGACTTTGACATAACAGACCTCTTTGAAGATGAAGCAGCAGAATCCGAATTTCCACAGGACCGTGAAACGGAAACAATATTTGAAGAAGGGGATTATACCTGGCAGGACGATGGAGGAGATCCCTCGTATTCCTCTACAGAAAGGGAAGAAAACCTTCAGGATATAGCAAAATGGGAGGGGACTATGGCAGCAGAAGATGGCAAACAGATACTGAATGACGGGATGATTACCCTTGGCGGTGTAGCACGCAGTGAGAAAACAAAAGGGAATACAAAATATGATATGATCTCTGTTGATATAAAGGCGAAAAAAAAAGGTAATGATGTGCAACTCTCAATGCCTGGCCGGCAGGAACGAAATATCGCCGATATGACCCGGATGACAGACGGGGGAGAAAATAAAGCACCAAAAGACTCCATATTCGGCCTGAAAGATATCCCCTCATCTGACAATAAAGGCCCCCGTGATTCGGCACTGGTAGGAGAGAAAATTAGTATTGGCAAACAGGATAAGCGTCCAAATGACGCTTCATTCGAGGGGAAAGAGGTAAACGTTTCATTTGTCAAAGGGCCAGACGATTCCGCCTATATGGGACGATCAGTTTCAGTTTCTTCTTCACCAAAGGCGAACGACAGTGCACTCATAGGGAATCAGATCTCGGTAAAGTCATCCGGAATACGCCCAGATGATGGTGCACTCATGGGGAATAAGATCTCGGTAAAATCATCCGGAATACGCCCAAATGACGGTGCACTCATGGGAGGTTCAGTACGCCTGTCACGTGGCTCCCCAAAAACAAAGGAAAGTCTCGGCGGGGATGTGAAGATGTCTGCACGAGTGCCTGCACCAAAAGATGACCTTCTCACCCGCGCAGAACGACGGATGAGTAAAACACAGAAAGAAACAAAAGAGCCGGAAAAAAAGTCAGCTTACAAAAAAGGGACCATCGCGAGTGGGTACGAAAAAGAGAGCGAGCCGGAAGATGACGACACGGGTGACGACCTCTTCTGGATTAAGTGAACTACCTCTGGGCTAAAGACCAAGGGGTTTGACGCTTTCCTTATAAAATTTTTAATACCATTTTACCGGCATGAAACGGCACCATTGCTGTCTTGGTAGCGCCCTTCATACTCACGTGTTCCCGCATTTACTTCCTGCATGATTATCTGTACCACCCGCTCTCCCGCAGAGATGGTGATATCCTCCGGACCAACATTGACGAGGCAGAGTGTCAGTTGCCCCCGGAAACCAGGGTCCACAAACCCGCCACCGATAAGAACTCCACGCCTGCCGAATGATGAACGGCACATGAGAGTTGCTGCAACGTCGCGGGGAAGTTCCACCCGTTCCATGGATGCAACAAGGGTGCATTCACCTTTGCGGAGAAGATAGTCTTCTGCGGAGCGCAGATCATAGGATGCAGGCTGTTGTGATTCTTTGCTGTACGGCGTTACCACCAGATTGCCTGACGCTATTCGTTCACCAATATCTGACTCTGAGAGAATCATCGTTTGTAGGTTGCGTCTGTAAGGGGAAAATTGCTGGTACTGGTGAAAGAAACAGGGAGATAGAAGCAGTAAGAAAGAAAGGTCCAATCCAGAATGATTATCACCATGTACCACGAATAAAGTGGGTGGATCCATAGGGTAGCGGATATCCTCTTGGGCTTCGAACCCAAGGACGCGGGTTCGATTCCCGCTGGATCCGTTCATTTTTTAGCAGAGTATTTTTGAAGAAATTATTCAAGGAGGATGTAGTTACCTACACCCCTGCCAATCGATATCACATTGGTTTCAACAACCGAATCCGGCGCATCGTCTGCCATTGCATGCACCCTGATTTTATACTCACCCGGCGGGAAGTCAGCAACATAGAGCTGTTTTTTATAAAGCTTCTCGTTTGCCGGATCGGTCTCATCAAACGTGCAGAATTGAGTCCGGAAACCGTCATCCACCTTCTCATAATACAGGCACTGGGTTACGGTGTCGTTCCCGGAATAACTCAGGTTCCAGTCCACCGTCAGATCGTTTTCAATCACCGGACATGTGGTGCCCCCTTCGTATCCCACATATTCTTCACAGAACAGGTCATGGACACGAAGTCCGGTGAAGTCAATGCAAGTGGCATTCAGATTATCCAGGGCGGTGATATAGGTCTTCGGCAGGGCCAGACCCTCGCCATCATTGAAGGAGATGGATGATCCTTCACCAAAAATATTGATATTACCAGGTTTCATTGCAGTCAGCCTGAATTTCGCCTGCCATGTCTGCCCCAGCTGAATATTACCAATCTTTGTGGAATCAAAGCTCAGGTGGCGGTTTTCACCCCATTCTTTGGTCTGGTCAAGCGTTTCTTTACGTATGATATTGAGGGATTCTCCTGAGCCGATCCAGGTTTTAACATGGGTGGAAACATTTTCCTCATATTCATATTCCAGAATCGGATAAGAGAGATTGTTCTGATATATTTCATTGTCCACCTCAATTTCATTAAATATCATACCCATCTCTGTATTGACTCCGGCCACATCCTTCAGTTCACGGGCAATACTAGTATAAATCTCAGCGAGGTCATCACCCGTAGGTGCAGAATAGTATTTCCCACAGGTACTTTTTGCAAGCATCCGGAGGACGGTAATATCATCATTTTTAAAACCAATTGGATAGATGAGGATATTTTTACTGGCGGCATATACACTCAGATTCTGGAATTCAGGTAAAAATTCACTGTAGTTTTCATAATATTTTGACCTACCGGCAAGCGGGTCACCACTGGTGTTGTATTCCCCATCCGACATGAGAATTACTGCTTTCACCGCACCTTCCCCAGGATTTTCAATAATCTCCTTTATCGCAAGATACAGCCCTTTGTGCATCGGCGTGCTTCCATCCAAATCAAGATTGTTAATCGCACAGTCCACCTCCTCCTTGTCTATAGTGAAATTAAGGTCCCGTGTGGCATCGCCCCCAAAAAAAACCATACCAACTCTGTTCCTGCCCCCTGTCACATTTTTATTACAGTCCTTCAGGGCAACCTTTAGTGCACCCATCTTGCTTAAATCATCCATACTTTCGGATCGGTCCGCACAGAGCATCACATCAATCGATTTGGAATAGAGTGCCCAACCATCCCCAATCAGACGGACGGTCACATCAACCGAATCGCCCACGTCAACAGTTTCCTGGCTGACCTCTGTTTCCACCCGAAGATAGGGATAATTTTTCCACTCAAGATCAATCGATCTCATCTTCTCACCCTCTATCCATTCCGCAAAAACCATGCAGGACCCCAATGCATTTGGAATGTAGGAATCATCATCAGTCCCTACAAACCAACCAGGAGTAAAGTGCACTTTAGCAATACCATCCGCATTCGTTGATGCATTAAAAGCGTCCAGAGTGGGTTCTGCCATCTGGGCTTCACAATATATTCCCATTTTATTGAGAATCCAGAAATCTACCCTTTCTCCAGAGACGCCATTTCCGCTTTCATCAATTACTTTCGCAAGAATATCCGCTCCCTCTGCATCTTGCACATCAGCAGACGGCATTGACTGTGGATTTGCTGTCAGCAACATATCTTCAGGGGAGGTATTGGTGAAACGGACCTCCCGATCGATAGTAACAGAAGAATTCTCCACCGCTGTGGCATTGATGGTGAATGTAGCAGCGGTATCAAAAGGACCAAAGGTGAACATGATCTGACCATCGCTATTCGTCCGCCGGGTAAACACATCACCAATATTATCCGTGAATTTTACCGCCTGGTTTCCTGAAGGATTATGATACCGGTCAAACAAACTGCAGGTCAGGTGAAATTTTGATTCACCATCCGCCGGAATGGGAGGTGTTTCACCATCATTCTGCCTGACAGAGAGATCTATTGCATACGGTTCCGCATCCCCAAGAGCAGTGATAGTCAGCCATTTATCATTCTCAGCTACATTCGGCACGACATGTATCAGATACTTTGGGCCTGCCTCAGTGCCCGCCTTAAATGTTGCAACCACTGTCCCTTCCGCATTGACCGGAATGGTCACTAATTCCCCGTCACATCCATCACCATCATAGAATCCCGAACAGGCATACCGGGTGGTTTCAAAGGTTACATTCTCAGCCGTGGCGTTGATCTCATTCTCATAAAGACTTGTTACCGGATTGCCATATGTATCCTCCATCGTCATCGTGATGTTCATCATTTTGTCAATGGTGACTTCACTTTCAAATGCGATGCTCTGGATTTTTTTTGGAGTAGCATGGTCAATCTGCTGGTACACGGTCCGGAAATAGTCATAACCAGCCCCATTTTCCGAATAATTGATATGCAGATCTATCGACGCATTTCCCGCCCGATTCTCTGACGCTGTGAATATGCCATCATAATAGGGCAAACTACCGACATAATATCCCATGACACTGCCATACACACCCCCTTCATCAGAAGTAAATTTCACATAATTGATCTGCGGCGACACGTTGCCGGTATAATTGGCTCTGATAGTCGAAGAGGCACCACCGCCCGCAACAAGCCACCCGTTTTTATCATGCGAATCTTCCGGATTTCCGTCATCAATGATGAATTTTATGGAGACATCCGCATCGATAATCGGATCTGCCCATACGATGATTGGAAGCAACCCCATTATAACTCCCAACACCAGCAGAATTCGCAAAGAATTCTTCATGTCTGTTTTCCCCCAACAATACTGTTTTCATGAAAGACAACGGCCCCAACAGCTGCCAACAATATTTATGGTTGTCTATAACAATCAGAAATATTTAACAATTAGTACCTCCGGGATCAATGGAAAAAATGACACATCAGAGTCAGACATATCAGATTTGGGGAGACATTTACCCCACCGTTTCAGAGGAAACGAATCCAGGTTTCAGGTTTCAGGTATAACGCCGGCCCCACAAAAATGAAGCTAATAATAAAAATACACAATAAAACAGTGAAAACGTGTGTAAAAGTGAAAAACAACCGTCTGAATATCGTAAGCGGGAGTGCACCCTCACCCCTGTTTTTGCAGCCCCTTGTCCACCCTCTTTGTCACCAGGCATTTAGGAATTTGAGGGTAAAATGGACGTTTTTTTTACTCTCTTTTATTGCCGGAAAAATACGGATGAAATGCATTTTATTTGCTAAAATAACGCATTATTGCAAGATACTGAGCGGTCGCTACGGGCAGGTATTTCCGGAGAATGTATCGGTTGTCTCCGGTTGGAAATGACCCCCACAGGGCTTCTGTGTGGACACATATTTTCGGGGCAAATATCCACAGGATATGCCATTTAAACGCCATTTGGCTGTCGATGATAGTAATCTGCTCAAAATAACAATAATCATACACCACCGTTGCAGGAGAGAAAGAGCAAACAGCACATCCAGTACCCATCACCCGAAATATGAACCCATATACCACGGTTGAGAAACGGAAGATGAGTAAAACCAGTATGTCAGCAAATAATGAGCAAAATCCCTACTCTGTTGATTAGAGGAGCTAACGCCACTTATAGGGCATCTTCTTCTCTTTTATGATCTCAATCATTTTTTTCAGATGATTTCTACAAGGCTAAAAAAAGAGGAAACATAATCAGGAATAGTCCAATTTTAAAAATCGGGTTATTCAAGGCGGATGAAATACTGTCCGCCCTGACCTATGACTATCGGACGCACCGTCTCAATTACTGAATCCGGCGCATCATTGGCCATTGCACGCACTCTGAGTTTATATTTGCCCGGCGGGAAATCAGCAACGTAGAGTTTTTTGGTATGGGGATCCTCACTTACCGGCCCGCCTACATCAAACATGCCAAACATGGTCCAGAAACCATCATCCACATTCTGATAATACAGGTACTGAGTGACGGCGTAGTTACCGGAGTAACTCAGATTCCACTCCATCGTCAGGTAATCTGTAATCACACTCTCATTTGCTTCAACGCAGACCAGATCTGTAACTTCCAGATCGGTGAAGTTGATGCCGGTGGTATTCAGAGGAGCAGCTGTGATGTAGGTCTTTGGCAATGTCATATTAGCATCCCCATTATTGAAAGAGAGCAACGAACCCTTCCCGAATACGTTGATATTACCCTCCCTTAAGACATTCAGCCTGAATACCGCCTGCCAGGTCTGCCCCAGGTGAATGGTGCCGACATCAGTAATATTAAAGTTCAGACTCTGATTATCTTCCCAATTTTTACTCTGGTCCAGTGTCGGAGGGTTCATGACATTAGGTTTGTCCTCAGACCCGATTTCATTCCAACTTTTTATCTGGGTTGATATTCCAGGCACATATTCATATTTCAGGAACGGATCAGTTTTATTGTTCACCACCGATACATTGTTCAGCTCGATGTTGGTGAACTTCAGATCCATGGTTGTGTTCACACCAGCCTCAGTCTTCAGTTCACCGGCGATTTTAGTGTAGATGGCCGCAAGTTCCGTGGCACTGGGTGCATCATAGTACTTTCCACCGGTGCTTTTTGCGAGTGTCTCAAGAGTGGTCGTTCCATTGACTGAGATATCGTCCCCAAATGAGATGGAGTAGATTTTAATGTTATTATTGGCAGCGTAAACACTCATGCTCTGATTATCAATCATGTTCGGATTTTCTTTTGCAAGGTCGTCGTACCAGTAGTAATCATAATCCACGTTAGAAAAGTCATCATAATCATCATACCAAACCCAATAGGGGGGGTACCATTTACCCCAATACCAGTATCCATCGTGCAAGTAACCCGCTGATCCCCGAGCAAGAGGATCTCCATACCAGTTGTAATCACCATCTGAGAGGAGAATTACTGCCTGCACCGCATCGGCATGAGGATTATCAACGAGCTCCTTTATCGCCTTATACAGCCCGCTACGCATTGGAGTTCCTGAATATGAAATCAAACTGTCAATCGTTTCATTTAACGTAGTCCGTTCCAGCGGAGTGAGGGAAAGGTCCTTTGTGGCATAATCAGAATAGGTTTTGTATTCAGGATTAAACCATGACCCACCAATCCAGATATCACCTTTATACCCAAACGATACCATCCCAACCTGATCCGTTGTCTCTGTCATCTGTGTGTTAAAATTATTCAAGGCACTCTTCAGAGCATTCATCCGGGTTGTTGAACTTCCATCGCTGTATTCAATTTCTTCGTCCATACTTCCGGACCGGTCTACACAAAGCATTACATCAATCGGATCGGGATGGAGCGCATAACCGTCCCCTATCAGACGAATAGTCACATTCACCGAGTCCCCTACATTAACTAATTCCGGATTGACTTCGGTCTCCACCCGGAGATAGGGATAGTTCATCCACGTAAGAAGAATCGTTCGCTTCTTCTGGATGTCCCCCTTGACGTTAGTCCATGTAGCCTCAACTGTACAGTTTTCAAAGGCAGGCGTAATTTTATTTTCCCCATCCACATTCTTTAGCAATCCCCCTGGAGTGAAATTCACTGTAGCTGTACCATTCGCATTTGTCGTGGCACTTGTATGAACGACCTCTATAATACCATTAAGGAAGGGATCCCCATCATGCACGTTACCATCATATGAACGGGGTCTAATTAAGAACTCAACCTCCTGTCCCGGAACACCGTTTCCGCTCTCATCTATTACCTTCGCAAGGAGACTTGCATTAAATTCAGGTGCCACATCAGCAGAAGGCATGAACTCCGGATTTGCCGTCAGAAGCATATCTACCGGGGCGGTACTGGTGAATTGGAGCTCCTGATCAATCGTAACGGAGATGTTCCCCACCGCATAGGCATGAATGTTAAAAAGGTCGACCCGCTCAAAGGGACCAAAGGTTAATTTTACCTCGCCGTCACTGTTTGTCCACTGGGTAAACTCATCTTCGAAAACAGAATCTTTAAAATGCAGAGTCTGGTTTCCGGATGGATTTCCATACCTGTCAAACAGGTGATATGTCAGGTAAAATTTTGATTCACCATCGGCCGGAATATGCGGCGTATCACCATCATCCGGGACGACAGATACGGCTATCGCATACGGTTCAGCATCCGCAAGAGCAGTGATGGTCAACCACTTATCGGACAGAAACATAGGTGGCACCATATGGATCAAATACTTGGGACCTGCCTCGGTACCTACCTTAAAATTCACAACAACAGAGCCGTCGGCATTGACCGCTTCACATACCAATTCTGCTGAATATGCGATGCCCTCCAAAAATCCTGACCCAGCATACGATGTAGTTGAGAAGGTAACCTCCTCAGAAATGGCGCCAATTTTATCCTCATAGAGGCTGTTGACCGTATTTCCATATGCATCCTCCATCATCAGGTTGATCTCCATCGTCCCATTAATGGTGACCTCACTTTTAAAATCGAGACTCTGAATCTTCATTGGCACATTATGATCAATCTTCTGATCTACCGTCCGGTTATAGTCATACCCGATCCCGTTTACCGAGTAATTGATCTCCACCAGGATCGGTGCATTGCCTGCACGGTTCTTTGATGCCGGGAAGACTGTTTCATAGGGCGCAGCGCTAACATAGCCTTCTGAAACATCACCATACGTATCCTTCTCAACTGAGGTAAACCTCACAAAATTGACATCCAAAGATTCGTTGCCGGTATAGGTGGCACTGACTGTCGAAGAGATGCCACTCCCTGCGACAAGCCACCCATTTTCATCATGCAAATCGGTAGGATTTCCGTCATCGATGATGAAATCGATGAAAACATCTGCATCTGTAATTAGATCTGCCGATACCACGACGGGAAGCACACAAAAAATAGCCCCCACTATCAGCAGAATCCGTAATGAATTCCACATATATTTCCCCCCCCAACTATATTTTTATCTAAAAGACAACGGGCACATCAGTAACCCGCCACATAGTTCATTAACTTTATATCAACCCGATATATTTAAAAATAGAGAAAATGGCACTTTTGGAAAAATAAAATTTCAGGGCCTTAGAGATGCCGGGTTTTCGGAGGACGTTTGCCCCGCCGTTTCAGAGAAACATTCCCCCGTTTCAGGTAAAATACTGCTCCAACAAGAATTACGCCAATAATAACAACGAAAACTAAAGGGTTAAAAACCTTATTCATCTCAATATCAAACGTTATTTCTGTGGCACCCAAAGGAATTTCCCGGGTGACTTCAACCGGCGTGTACCCCTCTTTCCGGACAGTAATAAGGTAGACTACATTACTCTGCAAAGGTGTCGCACATGTGCCATCCGCTTTGGTTATACCCTGGTATATATCATTGGCAGAAACACTGGCTCCGGAAACCGGGATAAAATCCTTATCATGCACAGTAATCGTAACGGCAGTATCTGCATAATTCAGTTCAATGATGACATCCTGCAGTGTGTCATCAGCAGTTACTGTTTTTGTGACCGTGGTAAACCCGTCTTTTGCTGCCTGCATTTCATGCAGACCGGCATCAAGGTATACAATGCCTGTTCTCCCATAGTCACTGGTTGTGCCGGAATTTTTTCCATCAATGAGAATAGTTGCTCCAGCGACAGGCATCTTATCCACACCATACACAGAGACCGTCACAGGATAGAGCGTCTTTGAAAGTTCGACACTGTATACCAACATATCACTTGCAATATAGACCTCATCTGAATAGGCAAGATATTCGTTTCCGGTGATCCGGATGGTATGAGACCGTTCCCGTTCAACAAATGAGGTGACCTTCCCCTCGGCACTTGTCTCACCAAAGAAGATATCATCGATATAGACATCCACACCGGAAAGAGCAGCCCCGGTATCCTGGTCTTCAACTTCAACGATAAATACATCATCACGAATGAGGCGATAGTCTACTGCTTTGGCGATATTCTCCACTTCAACTGTCTTATAGAGAGGATCATAATTGATTGCACGAACCTCCACGTTATAGATAGCACCTGCCCTTACGTTAAATGAAACAATACCCCCAATCCCTGTGGAAACACTATTGACATACTCTTCTCCGGTCACTTTCACCAGTGCATCAGGGACAGGTTTGAGAGTGTCTGCATCATAGACCGTAACCGTCAGAGCAGTTGCCCGCGGGGACATCTCTGCACGGATTGTTGTCTGTGTTTCAGAGAGCAATGACTGCCATTGAATATACCCGGTCTTTTCCAGACCCAGACGGAATGATTCGTCGAGACCATGTTCATAGCGATACTGGCCGACCGAATTCGTCTCCCCCTCATAGAGCCCGTTTACATATATCTTAACACCTGAAATCGGACTGCCGGATGTATCATCTACTGCGGTGACAGTCAGAATGACGGCCTGCCCAAAACCACAGAGAGCAACCAGCAGAAGCAATACAGAAACGGTACGGAACCAGTTCATAAAAGAAAATATTATATTACTATAATTTAGTCCATTCGGTCGAGTTCAATGGAATCCCGGGGAATTCTGTCGAGGAGCATTCCCTCCACCACTACCGGATACAGGCGGCGAGCCTCCTCAAGGGCCCGATCCAGGTGTTCCTGACTGTCTGCATATATCGTATAGATGGTCTCGCCTTTCCTCACCTGCGTCCCTATTTTCGCATTACAGTAGATTCCGGCTCCCTTATCATGAGGTGCGCCTGCAACACGGGCAACGGTTATAAGACCGGTATTATTGAGGCTGACCACATACCCGGATGCCGGAGACGGAATAGCCGCCTGATATTCCCCGGGGAGGATGTCTGATGAACGGACATCTGATTTACCGCCCTGAATCGCGATAATTTCACGGAATTTTTCCAGAGCCGCACCAGAAGAAAGAAGAGAACGTGCCATTTCATCTCCCCCGCCGCGTTGCGCTTTCCCCGCCATCTCAAGCAGAATACCTGCGATTGCCACACTCTTTTCAATGAGCGAATTGGGTGTCTCTGCCCCTTCGAGAACAGAGAGTGCTTCTGCCACTTCAAGATTCGGCCCGATGGCACGACCCACCGGTGAGTCCCCATAGGTGACAGCACATTCCACCTGCATACCCAGGCGGCTGCCTATTTCAATGAAATCCTGTGCCAGACGCCGGGCATCCTGCATGGTATGAACTTTGGTGGTAGGGCCGACCGGAATATCAATAACCACCATATCAGCCCCGACAGCAAATTTCTTCGCCATGACACTGGCGATCATCTGGCCACGTTCGTCTATCTTGAAGGGATATTCCACCCGGATGATGAGATCATCTGCCGGAGCAATATTTGTAGAACCACCCCAGACAATCACCCCACCTGCCTGATTGGTCATCGTCTGCACCTCTTCTGCGGTGAAATTGATTGGAGCAAGGACCTCCATTAAGTCTGCAGTGCCGCCCGCACCGGTGATAGCACGGGAACTGGTCTTTGGGATGGTGAGACCCGCAGCAGCGATGATAGGCACCACAAGAAGGGTAATCTTGTTGCCCGGAACACCGCCGATTGAATGTTTGTCAACCACCGGGTGGCCGGCAAACTCAATCTTTTCGCCGGTCTCCACCATTGCACGGGTGAGGGACTCCACCTCATCAATGTCCAGGCCATTGATGTAGCTTGCAGTGACAAAGGCGGTGATCTCATTTAAAGAGAGATTCTCATTCACCATATCACGGACAATGGTCATCATTTCCTCAGCAGTGAGGCGGGCCTTGTCCATCTTTTTGCGGATAAACCGAATCGAGGACGGGGGAATTGCCGTGTGCACCTCGACTGTATCCCCCCCGCTGAGACCCAGGTCAGAACACGTCACATTATAGAGGGAAACAGTACCGGGAGTGAGAATTGATGTCGTAATATCAACGACTATAGGGGCAGATTTCCCGGTTTCGGGATGGAGAACACGGAGACGATCTCCGTCAAATACTCCGAGGCGGCGTGCATCCTCTTCATGGATAACCCCACCACGGCCAGCAATATCGACACGTTGTACTAAAAGCTGCATACAGTTCACCTGACAGAGAATATCCCTGTCACATATAATGAGAGAATTGCAGGGGCAGGATTATAAGATTACCTAATTGCAGCGGTTACAAGCAGACTCTGCATATCCAAACACTGTGAAGGAATATCAAAAGAACACAGACGAATGAATTACGACTAAAAAAAGAAAATTAGGGTTAATTTAGTCCTTGCGGACAATGAGTGCTGCTACAGCGCCAAGGCCGATGAGAGCTACAAGAACACCAAATCCAGGTGCTGCTTCTGCAGGAGTCTCCACGGGGGTTGCAACCGGAGTAGCTGTTTCGACCACGGTCGTGACCGGGGTTGCGGTTGCGACTGTAGTAGGCTCTGCCTTCAGGACCTGGAAATTCTGGGTTGCAGTCTGGCCTGCTTCAATTCCCTCAACAGTAACGATGTACTGGTCAGGAGTGAAGGTAGCTGCGTCAACTTCGAATTTCCAGTTGTTTAAGCCGTCTTTGTCACCTGCGGTAACAAGGACAGTGCCACCGTTACCGGAGAATCCACCACTCTGGGTCTTCTCAGTTGGCTTGAATGATGCCGAGGTTACTTCAACAATCAGGCTGTCGCCAACTGCGAGGTTGGTGGTACCGGAGATAGCGAAGGTTTCGCCGACATACTGGTTGCCAATTGTATCGATCATGATCCTGGGTTCCTCAACCATGAAGGTGAGTTTGTAGTAGGTATCATCGATGTCCGGGCTGTTCATTGCGTTGACAAGTGCGGTTGCTGCGTCAGATCCCTGGAGACTGCCAGTGCCTTCAATGATGAAGACAGGTGGTAAGAGACCAGCAACTGTTGCGAGAGTTGCATCGAGAATCGGACGAACAACTGCGGTCTGCCCTACTGCAGGGTTACCTACCTGAGGAACAAGGTCGAATTGGTCGTTATACATCGGGTGCTGAACAACAACGAAGTACTGTCCTGCTGCAAGGTTTGCAGTGTTTGAGAACTTGTACTCGAATGCGCCGTTGTCTTCAACAGTCTCGGTGGTCTGGAACACGTAGTTCTTGCCGAGAATCCAGACACCGATACCCTGTGTGGGGTCGCCTTCTGCATTACCAGTAATATACAGGTCATCGCCCTTTGCAACGGTTGCAGAGGAGGTGGTTGCTGTAACGAATGGTTTCCTGATGATAACGGATGCGGTTCCGTAGGTTGCATCACGTGTGCCAAGGTCATCCTTGTTGGTTGCGGTGGTTACTGCGTAGATGGTGTATGTACCTGCATCGAGGTTTACACCTGCGGTGTCCCACTTGTATTCCCAAGTGTCGTCTGTTTCAACGTTTTCGCCATTCCAGACAGTAACTGGAACAGTGTCAATTGTTCCGGTAAGGAGTGGTAAAATATTGCTGTTTACACCAGACTGTGGAGACCCAATTGAGCCACCCTTGTTAGGCAGGTTTGGGCCAGTGATAAAGAGCCAAGTGCTGTCACTGTCGGTGTTTGTACCGGAGATAACAATTTCTTCACCAATGTAGTATGAACTGTCGCCGGATGTGGTAACGGTAATGTCACCTGATTCGATCTTTACCTTGACAGTGTCATAGGTTGGGTTGGTTGCGACAACTGTTACTGGTGCAGCAGTTGCAACTCCAGTGTAGTAGTCAGCCCGGATGGTGTAGGTCTGATCCTTTGTGGTTTCGTCACTGCCGAAACCAACAGTGCGGGTACCGGAGCTGGCGAGTTTAACCATTGCATAGCAGTCGCCACCAGTTGCTGCGACATCAGCTGATACAGCCTGTCCTGCACGGAACTGGTAGAGACCTGCGTTTGCAGCTTCATTTGATAACGGAAGAGCTGACGGAACATTGACATTGTTCTGGTTCGGTTTGATGTACGGTGCGGTGTCTGGTGCGGCGACACTGCTGGTGCCCTTTACCCAGAGAACGTAGTACTCGTTAGGGCGTCCGGAGATAGTGACTGAGAAATCGTTGTTGCGGACAACAGTGTCCTTATTGGACTCGACCTTCACGTCATCTTTACCAAGTTCAATGGTGTTGACTGCAGACTTGGTAACACCGGTAATGGTTCCAAGGTTGTCCTTTATACCGTTCATGTTGACCTGTGCGTAGAAGGTGTAGACACCAGCCTTGTAGTCAGTACGGTCAAGAGCCCAGTTCGATCCAAGTATGGTCGCAGCAGTTGAGGTACTTGGAAGGAAATACTGTGAAGTGCCTGGAACAAGATTTGTCAGACTAGTAGTGGTAGCACCAGGTACTGCTGCAAGATCGTTGTAGAGTGCTGTGTAGGTTGTACCCTCTCCGTCAACAACAACGATCTTGATATCGGTCGTAATTGGAGCAACGAGTCCCCGCTGGCCGATAACAGTGTAAAGATTGCTGTCAACACGGAATGCAATGTATGTGTTATCTTTGACAACACGCTCATTGGTCATGTCTTCGTTAGTGCCAGCATTGTATGCCTTAACACTGATTGAAGGCATCTGGACGTTCATGACCACTGTACCAGTGTTTGGTGCAAGGTACCAGTTCCCGGTGCGGGTCTGGAATGTTGATGGGTCAATCACGTTTGAGCCAGCAATCTGTGTGATATAGGTATATGCTGGAGAATCTGTAGCTGGATTTGCACCAGATTCAAACCACTCAAGAGTGGTACCTGCTGCTGTTGCGCCTAAGGTGAGGCCTTCCTCACCGACGAATGCGACTCCACCCGGTGTGACAGTGCCTATAACAGCAGCTGCGGGTGCAACTGCGAGAAATGCCACTGTCAGAAGGGCAAGGAGTATAATACTAATTTTTGCTTTCATTCATAGCCTCCATACAATTAAGTTGAGGAACAGCATGGGATTTCGTCAAACGACGAAAAACGATTCACTTTGCTCCATACTCCGAACGACGGAATATACCACAATATTTGATAAACACTTAATATATCCTTTGTGGTTGAAGTACATTCGAGAAAGAGCAGGACGGCAGAATTTCCCCTCAAAACACAAATATCCAGCACATTTCATCGCCAATAAGCATGTGAGCAGAATATATCCATCCCCCGCCACTTCAGGAGAGAAATACAAGAACATTGTGGCAAATGGTCGAAAACGTTCCAAAATACGCGCCGACAAACAGGCAGACCGCATGCAGGAACCACCTGCCACCCAGATGCGCCGCACCCTCAGGGCAAAATCGTTAGATTAATTACCTTACAGCCCCTATTTAGTAGAGCAACACTATGTATTGCACAGTCCGGTAGTGTAGTGGTCAATCATGCGAGGCCCTGGATCTTGCGACAGCAGTTCGAATCTGCTCCGGACTATAACTCATTTCTTTTCAGTATAATTTCAGATAGCGATTTTTAGCGCTAAAATGAAAATAATCCCCGGCATCCGCACCCTACATAGAAGGAAAAAATACCACAGGAAATAATGACCACCACCCCCGACAGCACCGCCCAATGCAGATAGGCACTGTCGGAAAATCCAGGCATCATTAATTATCCTTAAACAGCAATTCCTTTTTCAGCTGATTTGAACTGAGATAATCTATTTTTCACACTCTCCCATCACTGAAAAATCCGACAGTGCCCCTCACGAAGAAAACAGGCAGGAAGCCCACGACTTTAGTCGTGGGTAGTTGACAAAGGGTCATGCCCTGATGCACATATTCCTGCGGAATGTGAATGAGACAGGAGATGTTTACAATGTTGCAACAGCTTTGCAGAAAAAAACAGCAAATATTGCAAAGACAAACAACGGGCAGAATACCCATTCTAATACAAAAGAGAGTAATATAGGAGATAGAAGTAGAGAGAGTACAGGCACTTTGCGTACTTTACATGGGTAACGGAGCAATCCGTATGTGGTATCCGGTACGTATGTGGGTCTATGACCCGTGCAACATTGCAAAGAGTCCAAAAATTTAGCAATTCAGGACCAAATTAATGATCAGGACCCATATGGACTGAATAAATGTTTCAAAACAAGATTGCAAAGCATTGCAAAGGTCCAAAAAACAATGGGAACCAGGGCCACCCCCCACCTTCCCGTATCTTTCGGGGAGGGAAACGAAAACTGCGATCCTTTCCCAGTATCGGGAACCGCTCAGCAGTGAACCGTCACCAAAACAAGAACCACCACATCCTGAAAGTATCACAGATCCGGTTGTCTCATGTATTGAGCGATATCTTTGGTAGCATTGGCACCCACATAGTTAACGTTTTTGATTGGACGGCACTGTCGGAAAATTCAGTTATCGATGATTATCCTTAAACAGCAATTCATTTTTCAGCTGATGTGAACTGAGATAATCTATTTTTCACACTCCCATGTCACTGAAAAATCCGACAGTGCCCGCAGACAGAACCTGTTTTCACGCCAGAAACGCTGCCAGAATACCACTAAGAAAAATCCCGTCAAACGTCCCCGCACCGCCAATACTCATCATCGGTGCGCCGATTTTATCCAGATGATGCCAGTTCCAGGAGATCAGCACCGATTAATGTGCCCATCGTACCACTTGCAAACGCAATGGGTGCAACCAGCGGGTCACCAAAGGAGAATAAAAATGAGAACAAAAGAGAATGGATTGAAATAATATCGTCTCATTCTCCGGATGCCCCCGCTCCCTTATTCCTCTTTTATACAGAGCATGCAGGTATGATCCTTATGAAATGGTTCCAGCGTACCGGACCAGGTGATCGTAAGGCCTATTTCCCGGAGCAACGTGCGAGTCTCTTCTGCAATCTCTTCGGAAGGCCTCCTTACATCCACACTCCGTGCCTTCAGCATCAGAACTGCCAGTCCACCTTTTTTGAGGAATGGCAAATTCTTCCTGAGGATGTCCGCCTGGTTTGGTTGTGCCACATCCTGGTAGATCATATCCACCTCTTCCACAAAGCACCCATAAACCTCCGGGCGGTTTGCGTCCCCCATAATGGGCACAATGTTCGGCCTGCGGCGTGCCACCTCAATAAGGTCCTGCATCGGACGGGGAGCAAATTCAACGGCATACACCGTCTCAACGTAATCTGCCACGTGAGAAACCGTCGTACCGTTTGCCGCACCCAGGTACAGCACCCGCATATCAGATGACAAATCAAGTGGAGCACCGTTGTGAATTGCGGCAGGAAGTTTGCTGCGGTGCGGGTCCCATACCCGGCATCCTTTCAGCATCCGCTCACCGTAGACACCGCCTTCTCCCTCAGACACAATTGTCCCGCGTATTACTTTCATTCCTTCTCACCCACTGCATCAATCCTGTCCTGAGCACGTTCAAGGAAGGCCAGGTCTGCTTCACCGCGATAATAATCAATCTTTGCTGCAATCGCAAGTTTCCCCGCAACCGCACGCGACACCTTCCCTCTCACATTGCGGGGGGCATTATGCACCCGGCGATGCTGGAAGATGATACCATGTTTGGGCGGCGGACTCCCTGCCCGAAGATGGGAAAAGAGTGCCCCTTCCGCACCCAGCACCTGAATCGTTGACGCAGGCATACCGGCAAGAACCGAAAGTCCACCAGCACGTTCCATCAACCGTGCTGCCACAAGGCCCCCTACAAGGGTACTGCAGTTGGGCATCAACGCATCCGTCCGCTTTGAAACATCACGCATCAGAATGACACGATGCTCAGACAGAGCATCTATCTCTGCACAGATACGCCCAAGAGGACCTTTCTCCTTTTTCATCACCCCGACCATCCGTTTCGCACTCATTGACTTGTACTTCCGGGAAAATCCGGGATTTTTAACCAGATACCATTCTACGGCTTTCTCGGTCAGAAGATTGACCACCTCGTCAATCTCATCGAGCATCCGTACCATCTGAATAAGTTCAGCGTCACCTTCACTGAACGCCGCGACAATCTTACGCCGGGCATCCCGAATAGTAACATCACGCAGCTTTGCAAGATACTCCTCACGATCTGCAAAAAAACCGCAGTCACAGGCCTCCTTCACAGAGACCGGAACAAAGCCGGTATCCACCTTTCCCCGTATCGTATCACACCGTTCCAGAATCCTGTCTTCATCACCCTGGGCAGGCGTGCATACACCGTCGTCAATGTCACCGAACCAGTAGCTGCGCATCTACATTATCATTGCATATCCGCACTAATAAAGGGGTTGGAAAAGACGGTTATTTGACACAAACCGGCTTAAAGCCAGACAGCAATACCTGTTCCACCAGAGAATATCCATGATCGTTGCTGCAGTACTTTTTTTTGTGTTTGGAATGGCACTCCTTGTCAAAGGTGCCGACTATTTTGTAAAAGGAGGCGGCGGCCTTGCGGCACGCTATGGCGTATCCTCAGCCACCATCGGATTTACCGTCATTGCATTCGGCACCTCACTTCCGGAATTTGTGGTGAGTGTCAATGCCATCATCTCCGGCAACTCCGATGTGGCACTCGGCAATGTACTGGGCAGCAATATTGCAAATATTGCCCTTGTACTCGCACTCTGTGCGATCATCAGTCCTGCCATGTTCATGAGCGGGCCGTCCGGCAAAGGACGGGTGCGAAACGAGACCATCCTCATGATCGCAGCGACAGTCTTTTTCGCTTTACTGGCACTGACAGGTGTTCTGACCCGTCTTTCAGGAATACTGATGCTTGCAGGATTCTGCGTCATCCTCTACATTACATGGAAGAAACTCGGCACTGAACCGGTGGAACGCATTGAAGTGCATGGCAAAATGGACTGGGTGCTGACCGCAGGCGGTCTTGTAGCCGTCATCATCGGATCACAGCTCGTCCTTAACGGGGCAATCACCATCGCGGAGGCATTTGGAATCCCCGAGTTTGTCATCGGCATGACCATCGTCGCGTTCGGCACCTCACTCCCGGAACTGGCCACTTCCCTTGTAGCCATTCTGCGTGGCGACCTCGGCATCTCGGCAGGCAACCTGATGGGAAGCAATATCTTCAACCTCCTCCTCGTCCTCGGTACCGGTGCTCTCATCCGCCCGATACCTATTCCGGCATATACCAATGTTATCATTGTGCTGCTCTTTTCCCTTGCAGTCATCCCGATTGTGAAAGGGAAACCCCGTTTCATCCGGGCCTGGGCCTCTTTCCTTCTGATAGCCTACTTTACCTACGTAATAGCCCTCTATGTCATGTATTAAACATACACTGACGAACCGAAAGCACACCAATTTTATTTTCAGGGCATTTCAGACCCGCAGACTTTTTTTACTACGTAAATCACGTTGTAATCTCTTCCTCACATCCAAACATGCGAAACCGTACGGTTTCATACTCATTTTAGATAATATTGAGCGAAAAGAGAATGACCGGCACCATCACCGCACCCATACAGGTGACTCGCCGTACATTGACAAGAGACGGGATCAGCCCGACAAGAGTGGCACACACCAGGATCACCATGCCAAAAAGTCCTGTCAAAAGAAAGGCCAGCAGCGTGACCACGCCTATCACCGCATAGCTCATCGCCCGCACAGGGATTCCCCCCAGAAACTGTGCACCCCGCCCGCAGACAAGAGTTATAACAAAACCGCAGATTGCAGCAGCCACTCCCCCAGCCAATATGAGCAGGGGAGAAGGCATGCCAATGGTGTCCAGGACCACCATCACACCATTTCGCATCCGTCCCAGTGCGATGAGTGCCGCAAGGCCGAGGAAGGCATTCGCCGTGTTCGCCGCACTGGTTGCAATGATATATCCCTTCCCCTCACTCCCCGCCTGAAAGAGCGGCGTGAGGAGGGTATTGGCTGTCGCATTGGAGAGACCAGGCAGCCACCCGACCACCGCACCTGCGATGGTGCCTATGCCCGCGTGCCATGCAAGACTGCAGGTCCCGGTGGACGTACCGGATCGCTCCTGTTTCGGCATCACCCCGCCGGATGCACGAAGCAGAACAGATATGCCAAAGAGCCCCGTCAGAAGCGGCATCAGGACAGACGACACACCGGAAGTATGGGAGATGAGCCAGGCGTAGCGGAAGGCAAAGATCCCCAGAATGCCGGAGAGGAAAAAAACCACCGCAGACCATTCCGGGGATTCTGAACTGAGGATGAGAAGACCTGCAACAAGTATGAGAATGATGCCCAGCCACCAGTCAATATAAGACTGCAGGCCCGGCAGAAAGAACATAAAGACGGCAAAAAGTGGCATCACCATCACGACCGAGACCACACTCCCCATGGCAGAGAGGCGGACGGCTTCTTCCCCGTGCCCCTGCATACAGAGGGCATGCGCCGGAAGGACAGAAATTGCAGTGTCTGCATCCGGGACACCAAAGAAGGTACTGGGCACACAGTCCACGAAAGTATGGACCACAAGAGCACTGAAAAGCGCAATTCCCACCGCCGGTGCACCGAGAACCGCAAGAAGCCCGCTTTCGGCTGCCACCAGTATGCCTGCCATGGTATTGGCATGGATGCCGGGGATAAGGCCACTTATCGTGCCCAGAATCGTGCCTATGAGAATGCCTGCGATGATCTCCGTTGCCACAAATAATCTGTGGCATGTAGTGAAGGAAAAAGGATCCGAAACGCAAAAGGAAATGATACCTCAGGATCTATACATATACTAATATGAAGATTGCAATCACCAGGCTTCCGGAAAAAGCAGGCTCTGACCAGCCACTCTGCCGGGAATTCGGCCATGAATGCCTCATTGTCTCCCCCATGAAAGCACAGGTGTACGAAGATGCCGTGCAGGCCTTTGTCACTGCCGCAAATGAGGAGACCTATGACTGCATCTTCTTCACGAGTGCCCTCCCCGCCCGTCTCATCGGGCCACTCCTGAAGACGGCGGCACGTATCATCGCAATAGGCCCTCAGACAGCAGAGTATCTGGCAGAGGGGGGCATCACCTCCGAAACCCTCCCCTCTCATTACTCCCGTGACTTTGTGCCCTATCTCGGAGAATGGATCGCAGGAAAGAAGATAGGCATCCCCCGCGCTGATGTCCCGAACCCTGTTCTCATTGATGCCATCAATGATGCAGGAGGACAGGCCGGAGAGATGCGGGTATATGCACTGGAACCTACAAATGTGCATCTTGAGACAGAGGGGGCAGAGGCCATTCTCTTCACAAGCGCCAACTCCTATACCTATGCCAAATACCAGAAAGAAGGACTGCTACCCCTTGCAATAGGAGAGATTACTGCAGACCGGATGAGAGAGGACGGAACTGAGCCTGTTGTGGTTGGAAACGGAACCCTCATGGGAACCCTTGCAGCACTGAACCACTATCTGGAAGATAACATGAGTCCTTCCGCCAGCCTTTCTCTTGACATGCCACGCGGCGGCATCATCGCGGTCGACAAACCACGTGGCCCATCCAGCCACGAAGTGGCCGCATGGGTGCGTGACATACTGGGTATGCCCTGCGGTCACGGCGGGACACTTGACCCGGATGTTTCCGGAGTTCTCATCGTCATGGTGGGCAGGGCGGCCCGCCTGGCACCGGTGATTCTCAGTCACGAGAAGGAGTACATTGCCCTGTTGCGCCTCCACGGGGATGCGACCGAGGAGCAGATCCGGGAAACCGCGAGAGAATTTATCGGAAAGAACTACCAGCGTCCGCCCCTTAAAAGTGCAGTCGCCCGGGCACTCCGTATCCGGACCATGTACGAGATCGATGTGCTTGATATTGATGGTCGGGACGTACTCCTCCGTGTCCGCTGTCAGGCAGGCACCTACATTCGGTCCCTCTGCCGCCATATCGGATTTGCCATCGGCACCGGCGGCCAGATGGTCGAACTCCGGCGGACACGATCCGGGGGATATGACGAAACGATGTGCTGCTCCCTGCATGCACTGCGTGATGCCGTAGAACAGGCAAAGAACGGAAATCCCGAAGAACTCTCCTCATACATCCGGACACCGGAGTCAGTCCTTGAAGGCATCCCGACGGTCACTATCCGTGACACCGCAGTAGATGCCCTCTGCCATGGTGCATCCCTTGCAGGAGTGGGCATCACAGCTGCAGATTCCTTCAAAAAGAACTCAGAAGTCGCCGTGATGACCGCACAGGGCGAACTGGTCTGCATCGGCACGGCCTTAGTTGCCTCAGACGCGATTGTGCCCGGTGCAACCGGCCTCGTTATCCGGCCGAAGATGGTCATCATGCAGGCCGGCACCTATCCAAAAGGCTGGGTCACCAAGCCCCCCGTAGTGAGGACGAGGAAACAGGAGAGAGCACCCGCACCCCGGACAGAGAAGAAGGGAGAACGGGCGAATAAAAAGAATACTGCACCCGATGCACGTAAATCATTACGCCCCGGACCGAAGAGACGCCCGGAGAACAGTAAAGAATACCTGAATACCAGCAAAAACGGCAGGCGCCGTGGTCTCGCGGAAAAATCATCCAAAGGCAAAAGTGGCGGGAAACAGGGTCAGAGCAAGTACGGCGGAAGCAGATCAATTCAGCGAAAGAAGTGAACCCGCTGAGATTAGATCTGAACAACCATCAGAACACGTCTCTCTTTTTTCAGTTTCCCATCATTTTTTTGACTCTGTAAAAATGCTGCCAGAATAAAACAGAGAATGAACGGGTGCCCATCAAGGTCGGGGCCACCCTCATCGCAACACGGATGAGTCACAATACAATGCATCCCGTTTGCCTGGTTCCGGTCTGGTCCCCCCCACGGGAGGGAGTTTATGTCCACCTCTTGCCCGTTCTTTGTCCACCCTCTATGACCCACAGTTTTTGACCCCCTTTTTTGGGGAATTCAGGGGCAAAATGAACGTATTTTGTGCTCGTTCTTATTCCGGGAAAAATACGACAGTAATGCCATTTATTTGTGAAAAAAACAGCATATTGCGGACTATTAACCCCACCCTATTGGCGGACATGTTATGAAGAGGCATAGGCCGTCCCGACTGAGAACAGCCCACTCCGTGCTTCTGTGTGGATGCATTTTTCCGGGGCAAAAATTTACATAATTTACCATTTAAAGGACATTTAACCGTCAATGCCAGCATTTCCCAAAAAATAATGAGAATATTACACCGCAGGTACAGGAGTGAACACACTCCCCAACAATCTCTCCACTCCCATCCCTCCACGCACCACACCTCACAACAATCTGCGCACCCACCCCCCTGCCCTGCAAAGAACCCCTTCCCATGGCCCGTTTCGACAGCAATCTGTCAGCAGAAAACCCATAGCATTAAGAAACGCTGTCCCGAATATAGTAAGGCAGCAGTATGCTGTGCTGAGGTAGTCTAGTCTGGTAGGGCGCAGGCCTGGAAAGCCTGTGGGGACTTTCCCCTCGGGAGTTCAAATCTCCCCCTCAGCGTTCAACGTATTTTGCAGGTTTCTTCAACGATTTTTATCTACATAATGCAATTCATTTCTGCAGACAATTCTCATTTTCATTTCGGTCAAAAAGTATTCAAACGCTTTAGCCATAGCTACACCTCCTATACCACCACCAATAACATATGAAAGCACCTCAGAAAATAAATGAAATTAGGTAACTATTCAGCCCCCCTCAATTTTAGTGACAATTAACCGGTAGATCAAAATATCATGGCTACATATTAACTTACAATGAGTGTGCCTTCCAATCTGGACCAGATATTGCATTTGGTTCTGACCGATCCTCAAGCTGCAA
>JAUVCV010000026.1 GCA_030595665.1 Methanogenium sp. | reverse complement strand
GTCTGAATTATCCCATCTCGCGGTCACCTGTACCTGCAACAGCCTGATGGTCTATGCTGATCCGATGCTGGAACGGGTGGTGCATGAACTCTTCCTGAATGCCGTTATACATGGCAGTGACGTGACCACCCTCACTGTTTCATGCCGGACAGAGACAGATGGCACAGCCGTAATCGATATTGCAGATGATGGTGTTGGTGTCGCCGATGACCGGAAAAAGAAGATCTTCTCTCGGGGCATTGGGATTAACACCCGATATGGACTGTATCTCTCCCGGGAAATCCTCTCGGTAACAGGCATTACCATACAAGAGACTGGCAGAGAAGGGGACGGCGCTGTCTTCTCTCTTTCAGTGCCGCAGCAGAACTGGAAGAGAGTGCAGAACCATCGCACCCCCTCCTAAAAACAGGAAAAAAACAGGGTCCCTTTTTTTCAGATGCTTTCGTCTGTCTCATCGTCACTCATGAGGACGGCAAGCCATTTGGTGCGTTCGTCTCCTGCAAGCAGAGTCCGGAAGATGACCATGAGGGGAATTGCGAGGAACATGCCGACTATGCCAAGGACAGCAGTCCAGATTAAAAGGGCGGTGACGACTGTGAGCGGGGTGAGCCGCATGTCATTTGCGGCGATTTTTGCAAAGACAATGTTTTCAACGACGAAGTTGAGGATGGCAATCCCTGCGAGGACGAGGATGACGCCCCCCCAGCCGAACTGCAGCCATGCAAGGATAACTGCAGGTACGCAGGCGATGAAGAGACCGATATAGGGAATATAACTGAGGATGATTGCAAGGACCCCCCAGAGAATGGCGAGGTCAACGCCGATGATATAGAGGAATGCCCCGAGAGAGCCACCGAGGACGACATTGGTCTTTGTCCGCACAACCATGACATCATAGGTGTTGCGGATGAGGGTGGGCAGGTTCCGGCTGACACTGCTTGCCGGGCCGAATGAACGGTTCAGTTTCTCCTGCAGAGTAGGTAATTCGAGCAGGATGAAGGCTGTTACCACGAGGACAAAGAAGCCATTGACAACTACCAATGAGATGTCGCCTGCAAGTGTCATAGCAGGTTCAATGAAGGTCTGGAGCTTTATCGTGTCCGGCCCGATAATGTCACTGAGGGTAATGCCGTATGAACCAAGAAATGTGGTAAGTCCGGCGAGGTTTGCGTTCAGTTCTTCCTGGTATTTTGGCAGTTCCCCGACAAAGACTACGAGTGAGGCGGCCGAGAGCAGGAAGAGGCCGACTCCTATCAGGAGATAGAAAAGGGTGATGATGCCGGTGCCTGCCCAGACGGGTATCTTTTTTCCTTCTAGCCAGACGAGCATTGGGGCGGCGAGAAAAGCCATCACAAGCCCCAGCAGGATAACGGAAAAAACATCCGTAAACATTGTGATTCCGACAAGAATCACAAAGAGGGCGGCACATGCGACGAGTGAACGCAGGGGCCCTATTGGTGATTCCTTGTATTCTTGTATACTGGCTGATTTTGGCATGTTAGATATCTGTTGTCAGGGATTTGGAGATATGTGTTTGTATTTGGAAGGTGATCATTTTGAGAGGAATAAATAGGGAATTAACCGGGGATTTGTTCGATTTTTGACCGGGCAGGAATTCTTCATTCCGTGGATCATTGCCGTGAAAAATCGCATCCCCACAGCGGGCCGGAGTGGCCGGATCTCTCTCGATACATGCTATCCATTCTCTCAAAAATTCCGTCAATAGCGACCTCTTAATAATCCACAATAATCCGTGTTTTCGGCAAATACCGGGCATTACGCTCCCCATTTTCCTGCAGAAAAAATGGCCTGAAAATACGTTCATTCTGCCCCCAGATTCCCCTAAACAGGGGATTAAAAAGGGTGGTCATATCAGGAAAACCGTGAAAAAACCCGAGAAAATCAGATCCCCACCGCAGCCCGGAGTGGCCGGATCTCTCTCTATACATGCTATCCATCCTCTCAAAAAATTTGTCAATGACGACCTCTTAATAGTCCGCAATCCTCTGGATTTTCGGCAAATACCAGGCATTACGGCCGTCATTTTCCTGCAGAAAAAATGGCATGAAAATACGTTCATTCTGCCCCCTGATTCCCCGAAACAGGGGATCAAAATGGGTGGTCATATCAGGGAAACCGTGAAAAAACCGGAGAAAATCAGATCCCCACCGCAGCCCGGAGTTGCCGGTTCTCTGTTGAGGTATGTAATACATCCCCTCAAAATCGTCGTCAATAGCGACCCCTTAATAATCCTCAGTAATCCGTGTTTTCGGCAAATGATGGGCATTACGGCCTTCAATCTCCCAGTGAAAAAACCGGGCAGGAGATACGCTCATTCTGTCCTCAGATTCCCGAACGCAGTGAATCAAAAAGGGTGAGTAGGGGGTAAACAGAGACAGCCATTCCTTCCACTGTTTATCCGTCCGCCGGAACCGCGAAGGCGGGATGGGGTACGGTGACTATTCCCTGCTGCAACAAAGTGGGGGGCGATCCTTTGGGTGGTGAGATGAGTAATAGATGGTACATTCCCATAGGAGGACTTATCATTATTTTTCTCAAAGAATCATTATCAGAGAGGAAACGGTGGACAAGAATGAAGAGATGCAGGTAAAGATGTCCACCGTTTTTTTCACAAAATGCGATGTTCTTTCAGACAAGTTAACAGATCTTGACAACCAAAAACCACTTCGTCTCTGGGTTTCGGTCTATGGTGTATTTTTTTGTCTCGCACTATTCTTTGCCGGGGTCTCTACCTGGTTATGGCCAGGTCTCATCTTTAATTCCGATAGTGTCCGATACATCCTGAGTGCCCTCATCCAAAGTCAGGCGGCGGTCATCTCAATTGTGGTGACACTCACGCTGGTTGCCGTGCAGTGGACCGCATCAACGTATTCACCCCGCGTTGTTGAAGTGTTTAAACGGCATCCGAATATGTGGTTGCTTCTGTTCTCATATATTGTTTCAATTACCTTTTCAGTAGTCTTACTCTCCTCAATCACAGGAGATGTAAGCTATTTTCTTCAGCGCTTCAGCGTATTTTTTGCGATGTATCTGGGAATATTTCTCTTCATCGCTCTTTTCCCCTACATCCTCAATACGATGAATCTGCTCAATGCGGAAAAGATAATTGTCCGGCTCCTGGGGTATATCAATGTCTCAGAAATCCGAACCAAGAAAGACTCCTTTCAGGCATTTTATGATATCATCTATGGGGCAATTCGCAATTATGACATGTCAACTATGAGCAAGGGTCTCGTGCTCGGATGTGAAAAGTTTGAAGAGATCTATAATGAATTAAAAGAATCAGATGAGGAAATTACCATTTCTTTCTGGTTTATTGATGATATAAAATGCTGTGGGCTCTTATTGGTTGAGAAAGAAAAGTTTGTATTTGAGATAATCTATCAATTAAATGCGCATGGTCGTTTGGCTATTAAACACAATGATATGAAGTATCTCAATCATGTGAATTTAGCATTACAGGCCATCGGGGTAGCAGCGACTGAAAAAAAATACCCGTCTGTTGTGAAATATGTCATGACAAATCTCGAAGAACTTGCACAGATGGTTTTGGAAGAGGGAGGAGAAATCCGTAATAATTCACAGAGTATACCTAATTTCACTGCCTCAATTTCATTGATTGGTCAGACGGCTGTCAGGTCTGATATGGATTATTCAGTCCACTTTGCGATATATAAAATCTCAAAGTTTTGGGGGGAATATGAAAAAAAGCGAGGTCAATCTCCTCATATCCAGGTGTCAAATGGCTTATTTAGCATTGCAGTGAGTGCAATGAAATCGCATTCTTACTGGGCTGATGATTATGTGGATTCGGTCCTCTCGTCGATAGATGGCATGAGTGTATTCTTCTTTGAAATCGGGAATGAAGATGCGGCTGAAGATATATTGAACGCATTGTATCGATTTGCACATTTTGCCCGCGAAAAGGGAGAGAAAAAAACTGTCAACAAGTCATCAAATTGCATATTTAACATCCGTGAGTATGCACCTCCCGGAAAGGTAAAAGATCTCGTAGATAAATATCTGAAAGAGTTAGATTTCCAATATCCCGAAGCTTAACTATCTTATTTTTCCGACATCCCTGTGAGCAGTTCGGCTCCCCGCAAAAAAAGATTATTCAGGGAGCAGAGCCCGGTCAACACCGAGATGGTCCGTCCAGTTTTTCAGGTCAGTCTTGTTAATCTCATCTTTGCAGGTTGCATAGATATATGCTGCCTGTTCAGGAGTGCCCCGGTCGCCTGGCATCAGGATGAAGGGGATGAGGAGTTCAAGGGGTGCAACAAAGAAACGTTTCCCGTTCACGATGAGCTTCAGGCGCTTCATGTAGGCGTAACGGTCATAATCCCGTGGGTTTGCCCGGATGTGCACATTGGGGAAGAACTCCTCGTCGCGTGCGATACGCACACCGGTGCCGGTGATGAAGAGGCGGTACCACGCCTCTCCGTCTCCGGGGCTCATTATTGAAAAGCCAGATTCAATGAGGCCTTCTATCAGGGTATAGAAGCGGTCACGGCAAATTACGGGGAGGGTGAACTCCACTTCCTCGCATGGGCCTGTGTGGCCGAAGAGCGATGCCGCGTATCCGCTGGTGATGGTATAGCCGCTATAATTCCATATTTCATCTGCGAGTGACTCAACAAACCGGTCGGTCTCTGTCGAAATTTTACCGTCCACGGTAACGATTCTGCCATTCCATTCAATCTGTAATTCCTGCATTCTTAATCACGTTCCTGTATAGTGTCTGCCCTGTCCCTGTGTGCCCGGTGCGCCAGTATGCGTGTTGCAATCCCGGTGGCATGGGAGATGATGGTCCTTTTTGCCCCCCAGAACGGGCCTTCGTATATCTGTTGTATTTCCCTGAGTGCATCGATGATGGGGATCTGCTGCGGACAGTGTGCCATACATTTTCCGCAGGCCTGGCAGAGTCCGGCGTTTCCGGGTGCATCTCCCAGCGCTCCCCCGAGGCGAACCGCATACTCAGTTTTGGTTCCCCGCCTCTGTTCCCTCAGAGAGTGGTTGTTCCAGAGATTAAAACACTCCGGGATATTCACGCCGTACGGACAGGGCATGCAATAACCGCATCCGGTGCAGGGAACCTGCATTGCCTGCCGCCACACATCCCGTGCCCCTGCCATCATTGCCTCCTCCTCAGGGCAGAGAATGTTGGGGAATGTCTCCCGGGCGGTCTGGAGATTCTCTCTCAGATGTTCTTCATCATTCATCCCCGAGAGGACGGTTGTCACCTCCGGGTGGTTCATCACCCAGCGCAGGGCGTGGGCGGCCGGGCTTCGTTGCACAGCGGCGGTAGTGTAGTATGCCTCTGCTGCGGGTGGGACGGCGTTTGCGAGCATACCGCCCCGCAATGGTTCCATTACTATCACAGCAAGGTCATTTTTGGCAGCATACCGGAGCCCTTCTGTTCCTGCCTGATGTTCTTCATCCAGAATATTATACTGGATCTGACAGAATTTCCAGTCACGGGCATCCACGATTTCCCGGAACGTTTCCAGGTCACCGTGAAAGGAGAACCCTGCATTTTGTATCTGCCCGCCTGCCTCTGCAGTGTCAAGGAAATCCATCACACCCAGACCGAGCAGTTTGTCCCAGTTTTCCCGGTTCAGGCTGTGCAAGAGATAATAGTCAATGGAACGGGTCTGCAGGCGGGAACGCTGGGCCGTGAGGGTCGCATCCATATCCGTGCGGCTGTGTGTGGTCCACGGCGGCAGTTTGGTTGCTACCTTCACCGTCTCGCGATATTTTCCGGCAAGCACCCGGCCGACAAACGCTTCCGAGGCACCCATGTGGTAGGGCACGGCGGTGTCGATGTAGTTCACCCCGGCGTCGAATGCCGCATGGATGAGTGCAGTGGCCCGCTCCTCATCAATTGCACGTCCCTTCATAGGAAGGCGCATCGCCCCGAATCCCAGTAATGAGAGACGGTCGCCTGTTTTGGGGACGGTGCGGTACTGCATGTCGGGGTGCTCCTCGCAGTGCATACCAAGGATCTGGGGGTGAAGGGATAATTGTCTTTGCCGCATCTACCGGGGCTGGCAGGAAAAGATGGTATGAATTCTGAAGAAAAGACGAAAGGCGTACTGATTTGTCTCATCCCGGAGGGATCTGTATGTTTTGCCGGTGTACCGATGTGTGCTCGGGGGGGCACCATATACGGGACATCAAATATGGGTTGGATTTCTCCTACAGGACGTCTGATTTATTCCACAGAATGTTCTTCTTCCCCGCTTCCGGACCAACGCTTCTCTCCGCTGGATTATGTCTGTATCAGGTGGTGGGTGTGCATCCCCCGCATGACGATCCTGCGGGGGGGATTTTTGCCGGAAATTGGCCGTATTTGTCAGACCAGCGGCCGTATCCGTGCACTTGCGAGGGCGGCAAGGTAAATTTCGCGCCTGCGGTCGTAACCTCCATTGTCGTTTCCATATGGCAGGTATTCATGCACCTTCCATCCCGGGTTGGCCATCCCGAGCATTGTCTCAGTCCCGATACCTTTCAGAAACCCGAAGGTGATGCGTGAGCGTGCCTCAGGGATGGAGTCCTGCAACCACCGGATCAGATCTGCATCCTGGGTGCCGACAGAGAACTGTGGGTGCCTGCGTGAGATGAGAAATGCCTGTGTCCGGAATGCTGCCATGATCTCATCACGCTGGTTGAGATCACCGAGGTATGCTCCCTTTACGAGGCGCACGGGGATGCCTTCGTCTGCCGCCCGATTGATATCCACCGGTGTTCGTTTTAGATAAGCCTGCAGGGAGAGGGTGAAGGAATATCCCTGCTCTGCTGCCCGAAAGGCGCCATCGATTGTGTCGCGTACCAGTGGTGTGCCCTCCATATCAATTCCTACCGGCACACGTTTTGCCGTTGCGTAGGAGAGGATCTGTTCGAGGTATTCGTGGAATGCCTCCGTCTGGAGGGCAACACCGATAGCGGAAGGCTTGACTGCCACCGATGCGTCCAGGTTATGGGTATGGATAGCCGAGATACAGTCCTCGTATGCACGTGCGGCATCCTCTGCTGCATCCTGATCTTCTACAAATTCCCCCAGTGGATGCATAATGCTGGTGATGCCCCGTTCATTGCAGGCCCTGCACCGGGCCACTGCCTCCTCCAGTCCCGGGAAATGCCATCTGTCCTTTGTGTGCTGGAGACTTCTCATCATGGTGTTCATTTTGCAAGCCTCGTCTGTGCCTGTTCACGCATGTAAGAGAGGAGATAATATGGCCCTCCCACTCCCCTCCCGGTTGAACCACTGCCGTTCCACCCGCCAAATGACTGGTACTCCGGCCACCCGCCGGTCGTTGCCCCATCTTTTCGGTTGGCATAACAGACCCCGAACCGGATGTCTGAGAAGAATGCCTCCACTTCTTTCGGGTCTTCTGAGAAGATGCCCGCGGTCAGACCGTACTCGGTGTCATTGGCACGTCTGATGCCCTCCCCGATCCCGTTGTACATGGTCAGCACAACCAGGGGAACAAAGAGTTCGTTTTTCATCACGGGGTGGTCATGTGGAATGCCGGTTACGATGGTTGGTTCGGCAAAATATGCTCCGTGGGTATCTTTCCCGGAAAAACTTCGGCCACCGAGGAGGATTTCTCCACCGGCAGCAGAAACGGATGCAACCGCAGCATCAAACCGTTCTTTTGCTGCACTGTCGATTAAGGGGCCCATAAAAACCCCCTGTTCCCGTGGGTCACCGGTGGTGCAGCGTCCGGCCTGGTCAGTCAGTATCTCTGCAAAGGTTGGGAAGACCAATTGTTCGACATACACTCGTGAGGTGGCACTGCATTTCTGGCCGCTGAAGCCGAAGGCACCTCTGATTACTCCCTCCACCGCCTTTTTCATATCGGCCTTTGCTGTTACAATACAGGGATTTTTACTACCCAGTTCAAGGATCACCGGTTTTGGATACGACTGATGCGTGGTGAATTCCTGACGCAGCCACATGCCGGCATCCCGGGATCCGGTGAAGGTCAGTCCTGCAATACCGGGCGACCGGGAGATCACCTTCCCGAAGGTCGGACCACTGCCCGTGATGCAGTTTGCCGCTCCTGCGGGTACACCCGCATCTTCAAGAATCCGGCAGAAGGTGAGCATAGAGAGCGGTGTTGCGGAGGCTGGTTTCATGATGACCGTATTGCCGGTGATAAGGGCTGCTGCCGCCGCTCCTGCCCCCAGAACCAGTGGAAAGTTAAATGGTGAGATGACTGCCCATGCTCCGAACGGGCGCATCACACTCTCGTAACGATCAGTTTCTGTGTCAGCAGGCATTGACCGGGTAAATCCATCATTATCCCGGATGATAGTGCTATGGTAGCGCAACAGTGCCACCGCCTCGCCGACCTCGGCAAGTGCCTCGTTTCTGGTCTTTGCACATTCTAGTGTGATGAGTGCTGCGAGGTGGAAATATTCCTCTTCCAGGCGGTCGGCTGCCGCATTGATGCACGCACATCGGGCTTCCCATGGTGTATGTGACCAGTCAGCATAGGTCTCATTTGCTGCCAGTATCGCAGCCTTGGTCTCTGCCATCCCGCACTGCTGGAAAACACCTGTTTTCAGTGTCTTCTCGATAGGCGACCAGACCGTGAAGGTCTCCCGTGTATGAATGTCCTCTCCTGCCACCCGTGCCGGGTGGACCTGGCCCATGCGGGTTTCTGCCGCGATTAGGGCCTCTTCGTATTTTCGGTCAATACCGGGGTCTCCCGGTCGTGACGTGTACATAATCTGTTGTTCCAGAATGCATTCCCCCCAATGAATATTACACCCTGTCCCCCCCCGGAGACAGGATTGTACGCTCTAATGCCCGTTCGCACTAATAATGGTTTGCCAGATAAATGGGAGATAAATTATGTGGAGTTATACCGGATCGCGCCTGAGAGGACAGGTCATGCAGTGGGTACCACCGCGTCCCCGGCAGAGTTCTGCTCCTGAGATCTCCAGCACCTCAATGCCTTCTTTTTCCATGCTGTGATTGGTGTGGGTATTGCGGGCATAGGCAACGACAACACCCGGCCGGAGGGCAACCACATTGTTTCCATCGTCCCACTGTTCCCGTTCTGCTTCATACCGGTCGCCGCCGGTGGGAATGAGTGTCATCCGTTTCTCCCCAAGGGCGTCTGCGACTGCTCCGGTGAAGCTATTTTCCCGTTCCACCGTGAAGGATGCCCCCCCTCTGCTCTTCTCTTTTCCCGGATAGAGGGAGAATGCTGGGGCTGTTTTGATCACCGGCGGGTAGATGGTGGCCGTGCCGGGATCTAGAAAGGTAAAGACCGTATCAAGGTGCATATGGGCCCGATCGGGGCTGAGCTGGCATACGATGATGCGGTCCACTACATCCACTGCAAAGAGGCGGGATGCAATGGTCTCGATTGCCTGTGGGCTGGTGCGTTCGCTCATGCCGAAGAGCAGCGTCCTCGTTCCGGCATGCATCACGTCTCCGCCTTCTATGGAGGCAGTCCCGCCTGTCTCCGGCGGGCACCCGGTATCTGCGGTCTCTTCTCCATACCAGACCGGCCTCCTCTCCCTGGCAAAGCGGGGGTTGTGGCGGTAGACTGCAGCGGCGTTCATTGTCTCTCGCCGTCGCACTGGCCAGTACATTGGGTTCAGAGTGAGTCCTCCGCAGAACCAGGAGGAAGTGTCACGGGTATACATCGTATTCGGGAGCGGTGGGATGATGAAGCCATCCGGATCAGAGGAAGCCGCCACAAGTGACTGTTGCTGCAGACGCATGACATCTTTTCCTGCGAGATCGGCAAACCGCAGACCTGCGGTCAGGTGATGAACCAGTGCGGCGGGTTCACTATCCATGAGATATTCATGCAGTCTCTCTGCAAGTGGTGTGCCACTGCCAGCTGCCTGTAGTGCTGAGGCGGCCAGTTCACTGCGGCATGCCGGGCTCTGGCTGATGCTTTCTTCGAGGAGGTTTTCAAGGCGGCAGACTGTGACCCCCTCTGTTTCCATCAGGCGCGTGAATTCGTTATGTTCAACAGCCGCCCGGTCAGTCCAGAGGACGTCGTCAAAGAGGAGCGACCGCCGGTTTGAGGGAGTGAGGTGGCGCAGTTCATCGCCCGGGCGGTGGACGAGCACCGTGCGTAGCCTGCCCGTCTCTGAGTATACACCGAAGTCAGACATGCCCCTCTCCCTCCTGCCCTTCAACTGCTGTCCGGTACGGGGCACCAATGAAAACCTGGGTGCCGCCGGTTCCCGCCACCATTGCAGGAATATCTGCAAGTGCGCCTATCACGGCCCGTTTTCCGGGAATGTGGGCGAATCGGCAGGCTGCCTCGACCTTTGGCCCCATCGAACCGGCGGGGAAGTCCCCTGCTTTGAGTGCATCCGGTGAGGCAGAGACGATACACCTCGCAGCTTCTGTGCCCCACTTTTCGTATACCCCGGCCACATCGGTTGCCATGATGAGAAGATCCGCCTTCGTCTCCCGGGCGAGGAGAGCGCTTGCACGGTCTTTATCAATGACTGCCTCCACGCCTGTCAGAACCCGTTTTCCGTCCGGGGCAAACATCGTCGGGATGCCCCCGCCTCCGGTGCAGATGACGACCGTCCCGCGTTCCAGAAGCCAGCGTATCGGGCGGATCTCCACAATCCGGCGGGGTTCCGGTGAGGGGACGACCCGCCGCCAGGGATCTCCGTCCTGTCGGAATGACCACCCGTGTGCTGCCACGAGGCTGTCTGCCTCCTGCCGGGTATACAGCGGGCCGACGAACTTTGTTGGATGGGTGAACGCGGGGTCGTCTGCATCCACTTCAACCATCGTGAGGAGAGTGGCAAGCGGCTGGTCTTCCGGGAGGTGGTTCCCGAGTTCCTGTTCAATGAGGTAGCCGATCATCCCCTCGGTTTCGGCCCCGAGGACGTCTAAGGGGAATATGCCGTTTATACCTGTCCCTTCGTTCCCGGCGGCTTCTGCGGCCTGGAGGGCAAGAAGGCCTACCTGTGGCCCGTTTCCATGAGATAGGATGACTTCGTGGTCTGTGGTGACCGGCGCAATTGCCTCTGCTGCTGTCCGGATATTCTCCCGCTGTGCTGCTGCCGTCATCGGTTCTCCCCGACGCAGGAGTGCATTTCCCCCGAGGGCGATTACGATTCTCATCAGTCCTGTGTTCCGCCTCCATTCTCCTCGCAGGGAACTTCTGCGAGTGTCGCCACCATGATGGCCTTGATGGTATGCATCCGGTTCTCTGCCTGGTCGAAGACGATAGAGTATGATGACTCAAAGACCTCGTCGGTTACCTCCAGTTCTGAAAGACCGGTCGCACGGAAAATTTCTTCGCCCGCCTCGGTCTCCCGGTTGTGGAAAGATGGCAGGCAGTGCATGAAACGCACATCCGGGTTGCCGGTGGCCCGGATGACATCCATTGTCACCTGGTAAGGCAGAAGCAGTTCGATGCGTTCGCTCCATATCTCTTTGGACTCTCCCATTGATACCCAGACATCGGTGTAGATGAAATCCACTCCGGATACCGCCTCTGTGACTGATTCTGTCAGGGTTAGTGAGGCCCGGGTTCGTGCTGCGATATCCCGGCATGTGGCTGTCAGTTCCTCGTCCGGCCAGAGTGAGGGAGGCCCGCAGATGCGAATGTCCATGCCGAGTTTCACGGCACCAACCATCAGGGAGTTTCCTATATTGTTGTGCCCGTCCCCCATATAGCAAAAGGAGATCTTCTCCGGTGGGCACCCCGTTTGTTCGGTCATTGTGAGGATGTCAGCAAGGATTTGGGTCGGGTGAAATTCGTCTGTAAGGCCATTATAGACCGGCACGCCAGCATATGCGGCGAGTGTTTCCACACTCTCCTGAGAGTATCCACGGAACTCAATTGCGTCATAGAGGCGTCCGAGGACACGGGCTGTGTCCCTTATGGACTCTTTGCGGCCTATTTGTGAACCTTCCGGCCCGAGATAGGTGACGTGTGCCCCCTGATCCCGTGCCGCCACCTCAAACGAGCAGCGGGTCCGGGTCGAGTTCTTTTCGAATATGAGTGCGATTTGTCGGTCTTTGATGTATTGTCGTTCTTTCCGGTTCTTCTTTGCTGCCTTGAGCCGTCCTGCAAGGGCGAGGAGCGCCTGCAGTTCTTCTGCTTCAAAGTCGAGAAGTTTTACAAAATTTCGGTGGCAGACAATGTCAGTGACTGCCTGTCGGGATAGGGATATTGATGCCTGCTTCATGAAAAATATCCTCCGGTTTCGTGTGCTGCCCCTGTTTTTGTCTCCCTTTTTATAATGGAAGGAGGGAATATTGCGGCTAAAACCGGGATGTTGATAGTAGGCAAAATTTCTCCTGTGATTATATATGGTTTCTCCCTTCTGCTGTACATCCTTTTTTCATGGAGAGAGATGATGCCATTCTGCTCCTGCAGGAACATGTGGCAAAGGAGGGTCTCATCACCCACTGTCGTGCAACTGCGGCCGTTATGCGTGCAACGGCCGGGGCACTGGGGGAGGATGCCGACCTTTGGGGGAAGTAATTGGTATTCTGCATGACATCGACTATGAAGAGGTGGGTGAGGGCATGGAACGCCACGGTGATGTGGGTGCTGACATGCTCCTTGCAGCAGGGCTGGGAGACGAGGTGGCAGGTCCGGTGCGCCGGCATAATTATGTGAAGTATGGCGACACCGACACCCGGGTGGATACTGCTCTCACGGCCGCAGATAACATATCCGGCCTTGTGATTGCCTGTGCCATGGTGAAGGGCGGTTCTGTGACTGATGTCACCGCAAAGACTGTCAGGAAGAAAGTTAAGGATAAGGCGTTTGCCGCCGGGACCGTATCAGAAAAATTGAGGCATATATGAGTCTCTCTGAATACTATGCCCTCTCGGTTGCTGCATTAGAGAGACATAAAAGAGGAACTCGGTCTTTCATGAATGGTATTTCTCACATGTGCCCGGAGAATCTCCGAGGGTTTTTCTGTTCTCTGTGGCTATACACACACATGGTAAGTGAATACTGAATGTCACTGTCATCCCGCTGTGCTGACCGTCTGCCTCCCCATGCATCCTTTCTTGTGCCGGATTACTATGACGTAATAGGCGATGTGGCCATTATCTCTCTGCCCGATTCCCTTCTGCCCTACTGTGAGGTGATTGGCAGGTGTGTGACAGAGGAACGTCACAACATACGATCGGTCTGTATGCGAACCGCCCCGGTAGCAGGCACTCGCCGGACAGCCAGGTATGTGGTTATCTATGGGCCGGATGAAACCGAAACGGTCCACCAGGAGTATGGATGTTCCTACCATCTGGATGTGAAATCAGCCTTTTACAACACCCGTCTTGCCTCAGAGCGTCATCGGGTGGTAGGGTGTGTCCGGGAAGGTGAGCGGGTACTGGTGCCGTTTGCGGGCGTTGGTCCCTTTGTGGTGCCCGCCGCACAACGGGGTGCGCAGGTGACCGCCATCGAGATGAACCCTGCTGCCTGTGTTTTTCTCCGGGAGAATATTAGGGAAAACGGGGTGGAGGATGCGGTCACTGTCTTTGAAGGTGATGCCATGCAGTTGCTTCCCTCCTGTGGGGGGGCATATGACCGTGCCATTGTTCCCACGCCATATGGGATGAATATCGCTCTGGATGAGGTCATCCCTCTGGTTCGCCGGGGAGGTATCATTCACTTCTATACCTTCGCTGCCCCCGAAGAGACCAATATCTTCGCTGCAAAACTCAGGAGTATGGGATGTGTAGTGGGTGGAATACGCCGATGCGGTAATGTGTCCCCCGGCGTATTGCGCTGGGTCTTTGATCTCCGTATGAGGTAGGTTTTTATTTTTTGGTTGGCGGGAGGTGCCTGTAGACGGAAGGAGTCAGACACCAAATGCCGGGATGATATATGCAATACTGCATATCAATAATATGAGAGTAAGGATGTAGTGGATGAGTCTTTGCACGATATTCACCATCTTTTGGAATATTTGGGAGATATTGTGGAGCTTTTTGGGCTGTCTGGTAGTAATCTGTTGTGGGGAATATTTATGTCTTGCCTCATTTGGTGAGTATAGTTGCTGAATCTGTATATACAAATTCACGGACATCTCCATAAACGGATATTTTCCGTTTTTTTCCCAAAATAACTCATTTTTCCCGGAATATCTATGAGATTTAGTCCCGACTCTGGTTCAGGTAGAATTATCTAATACGAAGAAAGTATTTACTTGTTATTTATCAGCAGGCACTGGATGGGGTCATTGGGGGAAAATGAGCAGATGAATATGTCAGACACACACGGTTCCGGCACCACGGCAGGGTTTATCTCTGAAAACCGGGTTTTGTTTATAGTCCTGATTCTGATCCTTGCAGGAGCAGCGCTCACTTCTCTTTATAGTTTCCTTTTTTTTCATATCGTTGCCGAGATGTTTTCTATTCTCATCGCGGGAGCCATCTTCATTATTGCATGGAATACCCGCCGGTACCTGCAGAATAACTATCTTCTCCTGCTGGGGATTGCCTATTTTTTTATCGGTGGCATTGATTTCATCCATACACTTGCCTACACGGGGATGAATATTTTCATCGGATATGATGCAAATCTCCCGACCCGGCTCTGGATTATTGCCCGGTACATGGAGGCGGTCACCCTTATCATCGCACCCCTGATGTTCGGTCGGGTCCTGAAGTCGTATCGGGTGTTTGGCCTCTATGCAGTGGTAACCGTTTTTCTCGTGACAGCCGCATTTGTGCCCGGTCTCTTTCCGGTCTGCTACGTTGAGGGGTCTGGTCTCACTCTCTTCAAGGTCATGAGTGAGTATCTCATTTGTATTATCCTTGTGCTGGGTATTGTCCTTCTCTGGCGGCACCGTGACCACTTCGAGGAGGACATCTTCTGGCTGGTTGTTGCCTCCATCGTCTGCACCATCTGTGCCGAAATGGCATTCACCTTCTATGTCAGTGTGTATGGATTCTCGAATTTTGCAGGGCATCTCTTTAAGCTGGCATCCTTTGCGCTGATTTACCAGGCACTTGTCGTCTCTGCATTCCGGCGTCCATATGAGACGGTCTTTTGTGAACTCCGGCAGAGTGAAGCGATGGTCAGAAAAGAGCGCGACCGCCTTCAGCAGTATCTGGACATTGGGCCGGTCATGTTCATTGTCATCGATCGGAATGGTGATGTGAAACTCATAAACCGAAAGGGAACTGAGATTCTCGGGTATCCTTCGGAGGAGATTGTCGGGAAAAACTGGTATGCCACATTCCTGCCATCCCCGATCAGAAATGAGGTGTGCAGCCGTCTTGGACATCTGATGGCTGAAGAGATCCATCCCGGTGATGAGATTGCCGAGAACCTGGTATTCACGAAGGGTGGTGAATACCGGAGAATTCTCTGGCATAATACGGTGATACGCAACGCTGACGGGATGATCACCGGCACCCTGAGTTCGGGTGAGGATGTTACCAATATCCGTGAGGTAGAACGCGACCTTCACCTGAAGAATGCGGCTATCGAGGCGACACAGAATGGAATTGCTCTGCTTTCGATGGATGGCACCGTGCGCTATGCGAATGCGGCGCTCACAAAGATGATCGGGCATGACAGTGAGGGGGCACTGGTGGGTCACTCCATCTTTGATCTTGGTGAGACAGGGGAGCAGGCAGCGGCTGTCTTTCATGAACTTACCGAAACCGGGAACTGGTTCGGGGAACAGCATGGAACGAGGGCAGACGGGCAGTCGATTGACTTCTTAGTCTCGGCCACAGTCATTTCGGACACTCGTGGAGAGCCGATGAATATTGTGGTGTCATTCATGGACATTACGGAGATGGCCCGTTTTAGGATGGCACTGCGGGAAGCAAACAAAAAACTGAATGTCCTCTCCTCTCTGACCCGGCATGATATCCTGAACCAGGTGCAGGTGCTGCTTTCATACTCTGACCTGCTTGAGGAGACAACGCCGGATGATGCCCCTGGTTATGAATACATAGGGAAACTGCTTGAGGCGACCCGGCGGATTTACCGGCAGATTTCCTTTACCCGTGATTATCAGGACCTTGGGGTAAAGGCACCTCAATGGCAGGAAGTAAACTTTGTTTGTTTAGAGGGTGCCGATGCCGTTGACCGTAATGTGATCGATGTTTCCTGTGGGACAGGCTCACTGGAAATATATGCTGATACGATGTTTGTGAAGGTCTTCTACAATCTCTTTGACAATGCGGTACGGCACGGAGAAACGATCACGGAGATTTGTATAACGTTCACTGAAGAGCAGGATGGTTCTGGCTTACTCTCAGTCGTTGACAATGGCATTGGTGTGGAAGATGATAAGAAGGAGCGGATATTTGACCGGGGTTTTGGATCGAATACCGGCTTGGGCCTCTTTATAATCAGGGAGGTGCTGGGTATCACCGGTATATCAATTGCAGAGACAGGGACGAAAGGGGAGGGTGCCTGTTTCTCCATTCATATTCCGGCCGGAGCCTGGCGCTATGGATCTTCCAGATTGAAATGATTCGACCTCTTCTTCCCCCATACGCCTGACCGGTTGTTTTTTAGATGAGGGTAGCATGAATAGGATTAGGGTCATGATTCCGGAGCAGATACTGGAAACGCGAGTGGTGCAGACGGCACTGGGGGACTTTACCATTATGCTTGTCTGTGGGGACTGTACTCATCTTTATCCTGGTATGGAACGGTATGGGGTGCGGGTCACCGATGCGATGGATCGGACGGTGGCGGAGTTTCTTACCAATACATATGAGTACACACCTGCGATGAGGCTGGATGCGAAATCTGCTGCAATAAAACAGGCAGATGAGTGGGGGGAGGAATTTGCAGATCACCCGGCTGACATGGTAGAGTATTTCAGCCGTCTGCATCCCCGGTGCCTGTCCCCGGCAGAGGCAGCAGACGTGGTCCTCATTCAGGGAAGCCCCCGTCCGGACGGCAACTCCGGGCAGATTGCCGGGTGGATTGCAGCAGAGATGGCCCGGTTGGGGGGAACGATGCAGATTATCTATCCGGATGATATGGACATTCACCCGTGTATCGGGTGTTATCAGTGTTATAATTCCGGATTCTGCACCTTTGCTGACGATATGGATGAGGTTTTTGCACTGGTACAGCGCTGCCGGGTGCTTGTGGTCTGTGCCCCGGTCTACTCTTGCAGTGTCCCCGGTGCCCTGAAAATTCTCATTGATCGGTTTCAGGCATACCATGCACACCGGAACCTCATGGGGGGGGGTGGCGGAGGCCGTCAGGCAGGCCTCTTCTTTGGTGTCTGTGGCCGGGAAGGGGACGCGAATTTCAGGCCTCTGCGTGAGATTGCAACGGCGTTTTTTGCCACCGCCGGCATCCCGCTCTCTGGCACGGCATGGGCGGACGGGATGGACCGGATACGGGATGTACGGCAGGTGCCCGGGTTTGCCCATGAGGTGCAGGAGATCGTGCGCCGGGCACTGGAACAGACCGGAAGCAGTGAGAAGGAATAATTCCGAAGATATCCGTCAGGGATCGTTTACCTTTATTACCTCCCGGAACATCTGGAATCGTATGAAGATCACAGATATTGCCACCCTGCCAATAGGCAAAAACCCGCATCATGTCGATGTCCGTATGGCATATGACACCGAACACGCGGTGGCGGTTGTCATCACCCTGCAGCCAGGTGAGGAACTCAAAAAGCACATCACCCCGGTTGACGTCTTCTTCTATGTCCTCGAAGGAACCGGAGTCGTTGAGATTGGGGATGAGGAAGAAGAAGTTGGAAAAGACATGCTTGTTGAGAGTCCGGCAAAGATTCCCCACCGCTGGTTCAACCGGAGTGAGGCTCTCTTCCGTGTGCTGGTCGTGAAGGTGCCAAAACCCACAAAAGGGACTCAGATACTCTGAGACATCACGAAGAAAGGAAATGAGGGGATATTTTTGATGGGGGGCTGATAAAAAACCGTTTCAGGACAAATTCCTATATTTTATTTCTCCTCCACATTAACCATGATGTAATGTACCTTTTCTGCATTCCAGCATGTATGCCTGATCTGACAGGTCTTTCTCTGCCGTCAGGCGGTAGGGAGATGGGGATGTCCGGGTTTTTGGTGGTGGGCAGATGATCGGCAAAGACCACGCCATGCTCTCTATGGCAGTGGCATTGCTCTGTATTTCACCATTTTTATCGGTAGATGTCACGATGGAATATCTGGAGAGTTGCATCTATTTTTTGGTGGGGGTCCTTGTGGGCAGTTATCTGCCGGATGCCGATGTTGCCGCCGCAAAAGAGCTCCGTCCACGGAAGGTGAAATGGTTTAGCTATTCCATTATCAGCATCATAATGATGCGGGTGATGGGTTTCGTCTACCGGTTAATGGGATTGCGGTTTAACGGGCACCACCGGCGCTCCTTTCATACCATATTTGGGATTACTATCGCCGTGTTGCTCCTTGCGGCGCCTGCATGGTTTATCCTCACCAGTCTCGGCTGGTGGTCGGATGCGTTCATCTTCGTGTATGTGGGACTTCTCTGCGGGGCTCTTTTCCATCTGGCAGAGGACTGCTGCACCATAAACGGCCTGAAGCCTTTCCTGCCGTTTTTATCACTGCACCTGAAGGGTGGCATCAATACCGGCGATTACAAAGACAAACGGCCGGAATGGTATACAAAATGTCTGGTCGGTATGGCATCACTGGTCATCGCCGGTGAGTATGTGTATCACATCCCGGCAGGCAGTCTCTTTCTCCCGGTGCTGGGTTTGGTTGTTCTTTCCGGATTCATCTTCTATCTCTTCTCCCGGCGTCCTCATGCTCGAAGGAAGTGAACCAGTTTTTTTGGTAGATGAGATATATCCGGTGGTTGCCCGGCCTGTTCTCATACAACCATTTATTGCGGACATGAGCCAGATACCGGATATTATGGTATGCACATGGCATACGGCAGGTGAATTATTTTATGGCTGAAAATATCCGGGATGAACTAAAAGGGAAGGTCCTGCAGCTTACCGATCTTGTGGAGTATCAGGATGGTGCGGTTGCAAGCCGGATGATCGTGAATAAACCGGTGGGATCAATCACGCTTTTCTCGTTTGACGAAGATGAGGGGCTGAGTGAACACACAGCCCCTTATGATGCGGTGGTCACTATCCTTGACGGGGAGTGCGAGGTCTGGCTTTCCGGGGAGACGCATATGATGAACGCGGGGGACACCATCATCTTCCCGGCGAATGCACCGCACGCACTCTCTGCGGTGACACGTTTTAAGATGATGCTTGTGATGATTCGTGCGTAGATTAGAGGGTTCTGGATGAATTATTGGATGAATATCCGGGTGGAGAACGGGGTGAAGAAATAAATGGCAGATGACGAAGGGGAATACTGTACGGTATGTGGCGGGATGGTCCCGAAGGCAGGCGATGTACGACAGATCACGGTGGATGGAAAAGCGGTTGGCATCAACGGGCTTGACCAGATCCTGAAGACAGTGGCGGAGATGGACATCTCCGATCCGGTGCAGGTGAAAGAAGCCCTCCTTATGGCGGTGAAAGCGGCGAACTATGTCCCGACAAAGAAGGTTGGGGCGTATGGGGATGCCCTGTACGGCGAATATTTGCATTATATCGAGTCGCGGGGGTGATCCTATCCGGGGCACGAACCTCCTGAAAAAATTCGGTTCAGTCCTCACTCTTCCATGGATGTTGTTGTATTTCATGCAGTCAATCACGTTCAATGAATCACTGTTTCGGGATTGGTGTGAGGAGAAGAAAAAGCGGTGAGGGGTGCTTGCAGCAGAGGCTGCCTTTCTCCTTCCTTTGTTCCCGGTTCGTTTCTCTGTTCTTAATCCCCGCTGACCACCTTCAGTCCGACAATCCCTGAAATTATCAGAAGCAGGCAAAGAATCCGCAGCAGATCACGTGATTCTCCGAAGAGATATATACCTAAGATGACCGTTCCCACTGCACCGATTCCCGTCCAGACGGCATAGGCGGTGCCGATGGGGAGGTCATTGAGTGATTTTGAGAGAAAATAAAAACTGCCTGCCATGAGGGCAATGGTTACCACTGAAGGTATGAGGCGTGAGAACCCTTCGGTATATTTGAGGCCGACTGCCCATCCGGTCTCCATGATGCCTGCTACCAAAAGGGAGACCCATGCGTTTATTGCCATATATTATTTTTGTCCTGCAGATGGATGGTATTTTTCCTTGTTCTGAAACTGCCCGTTTTTTTAACCGGTCCTGATACAGGTGGTAGATCGGCTGATTCGTGGAATGTGGCATCCCTTTATTCTGAGTTTTCTTGTTCGTCTCTCTCTCTTTTGTTTCCGGAACCTGGATTATTTTTTCTGGTGTGGAAAATGCACTGGCAGAGCAGGTGCACAGGGTGAGGGAGAGGGGAAGGGTGGGATGGAGGTTCCCGAGTGGTTGAATCTATGGTGGAGTATAACAAAAAAGTACAGGATATCATATGAATCCAGAGACACAGACAACAATTGACGAGTTCCTTGCGGGCAAAGAAGACGTGTGCGACGGTATCATGGATGATTTTAAGAAGACCCTTGGGGTTGTCCCCTTTATCCTGCCCATCCTCAGGGAGAGGCCGGATTCCTTTGTATTCAACGGAATGGGGGATTTATATACATTTAATCCTACGTCGATGGACCGCAAAACAGCAGAGCTTGCCGCCGTTTCTGCTGCTGCAGCCATCGGTGCAGATGCCTGCCTGAAGGTGCATATCGGTGCTGCCCTCAGTGAGGGTGCCACCCGTGAACAGATCCGGGATATCATCAACATTGCTGCACTCATCGGCAAGACGGGCATTCTTGGTGCGTCGTTCCGGGTGATGAATAAGGCCATTCCTGACAACGAGTAATCCCGGATTTTCCGGTCGTTTTCGCCGGTAAAATCCCTGGATGGGCTGCGGCCTCTCCACCACGTGTCCGGCAGGACGGGGGGTTCATTTCTCTCTTTTTTGGGAATTGTGTGCTGTGTTTTCAGTTGTCCGGGGGCATGCATGACATCAGACGTTCTGCAGCGATGACGGCGCCCCATCCATTTGTGGGTTTAGGCAGTTTTGCCACTCCGTTTACCTTTCATTGTGGGTGATCCACTGGATTTTCCTCCCACATGCCTGTATTCGGGTTCTTCCTGTACCGCCGTTTGACTGCGGCCCAGGCGACACGGCGGGCAGTCTCTTCGTGGTTTTTGTTACTTGCGGCGTTTTGCCGGGCACACTCTCTTTTGTCAGGTTGTATTTTCACCACATAAAAGAGAGAACCGCCACGATACCGATCATGATGACAACTCGAAGTCCGGTGGAGAGGCCCTGGATAAGGGCGCCGTTTCGCGGGCCGAATATCGCTGCATAGGATGTGCCGTACCACCGGATGGCCCGGGTGACGCTGGTAAGAATATTTCCCACGAGGAGAGTGATGAGGACCTCCTGTGCTGAGAGAGTGCCTGCCGCAAGAAGGGTGGAGGCGACGCTCGCGCCTGCAATGAATGAACCAAACTGGGCGGCGATGATGGCAAAGCCTGCTGTGGGGACGGGGAACCACGACCCGATGCCCTGCATCACATCGGCCACCGCATCAAAGACACCGAGGCTTATGAGGATGGCCACAATAATTATCGTGGGCACACTGATGAGGAGGATCTGGCGCAGGGGTACTGTGGATGCCTGCAGAGCAATCCGGATGCCCTCTTTCCATTTAGGGCGGGGCAGTGTTTCTCCTGGCTTTTCATCCGGTTCTTCAGAGGCCGGCAGCATCCGGCGCCCGGCGACCATGACGATCCCTGTTTTTATGATGCCAACCAGGACAAGGATTGCAAAGTAGATGAGGCCGGTTATGCCCAAAAGAGGAATATATACCGGAAGAAGGGTGCGCCAGTGCATCATCACATTTGGAAAGGAGTTCATCAGCGCTGCAACAACCATCTCACGGCGGGTGATGGTTCCTTCCCGGTGGTATTTGGCGAGCATGGTGTTTGCTGCCTTGGGGGAGACAAAGGCCATCATAAAAGATATGCCGCATTCGTGGTGGAGGTTCGACCAGGTGGTGAGCGGTCGGGAAAACCGTGATAAACGGGCGGTTGCATTGAATGCCATGATGATCTCCGCTGCAAAGACTCCTGCCACCATCATGGGGATGGTGCGAACGAGAAGGGAGAGAGCAAGGAGGGTGGTCTCCTGGAAAAATGCGATCATTACCTACATCCATTTGTGGCGATTGCGTGTTTTCCTGTCAGTTGGTGACGGTTTTTCTGAAGTGTTCGTCCTGCATATTTTCTGTTGTATGGGTGGGATATCACGGTGAAGAGCGAAACGGTTCAGCAGCATCCGGGATAGCGTCGATGGATGGGGCATAGGGTTTGATGTCAAGGACTGGTGTCCCGTCGAGAGCGTCGAGTCCTGCCACCCGGATGGTTCTTCCGGTGATACTGACTATTTTCCCGATATCAAGACCAATCGGGTTGGGGCGGTCCGGGGAGCGGGTGGAAAAGACCGGTCGGATGCCCTTAGCCCATGAGGGGCGTGCTGAGAGAGTGTTCCGTGAGGATCGGTCAAACCAGAGGAGGACGAAGATGTGGCTGATACCTTCAAAGTCACCGATGCCGTCCTGATACTCTTTAAATATCTCAATCTCCATCTCGGTATCGGCGCTGAATCGACCCTGCCGTGGGGCGTCACCACGATTTTGGTAGGGGGATCTGACAACACCTATGGGGTGCACTTCTGCTGAGTTCATCATTGCTCCATACGGATGTTGGGCCTTCCGGCAATTTTCAGACATCTGTTTAACATACGAGTGCCTTTCCTGTTCCTTAATCTTACGATGTGTTGTTTTTGTGTTTCTTTGTCCGGATGATGGGCTCAGCCGGTATCTGTATCCCCACCTCTCTCTTCTCTGCTTCGCCCCGTCGGATGAGGTCTGCACAGATATCTGAGAACATTCCGGCATCTACATAGATGCTGAAATCCTATGTGAGGGCGGCAAAAATCCCTTCTGCCGTGGTAGGGCCTTTTTTGAGAATTCTGAGCACAAATCCGAAAATATCCTCATAAACCGCCCACGGGTACATGATCCAGTGCCAGTCCATAACTAACTCTGCGTAGTAGTCTGGCAGAAAACCGGACGTCCCCTTGTGCTGCAGCACGGCTGTCCGGACTTCTGCAGCCCCGCATTTCCTGAAGTAGGAAACTGCCGCCGTCAGGGTGTCGCCCGTATCTGTCACATCATCGACCACTAAGAGGTGAGCGCCGGTGATATCAATTGAAAGCGGAAACCGGATGATGGTCTCTGGCTTCTCCTCGGCGGCCTCGCCCCAATGCTCTATTTTGATGCTTGTGAGCATCTCATGCAGGAGGTAGTCGCAGACCACCCGTGCCGGCACATATCCGCCCCGCCCGATGGCGACCACAAATTCTGGCTGGTAGCCGGACTCCCGGACTGCCCATGCCAGTCGCCGGCCGAGTGCTGCAGAGTGTTCCCATGTGATCAGTTCACAGGGGAAGGTGTCAGGCAACATGAGCGTGAATATGCAGTGGTTGTTCAAAAGGATTTTGGGAGGATGGAATAGACCGTGCAGGTGTTCCCTTTGGAGCTGTCACTCAAAAGGTCTGCTCCTGATTTCATTCGGTTCATATATCGGAAAACGTCTTATAACCAAAGAATATTCCAATATAGTGATAATCCGGGATTGATTTGGGCAGATTACATGCCACCCGAACGACAGATACCATGGTATGATGCGAAAGGTTTCCACCTGTTCTGAAGAAATAGATCCGGCCGGGAAAATACAATGTCACAAGAGTGACCTCCTGTTCTCTGACATCTCTGAGATGGATGGTGATGTGTTTACATTACTCTTTGGATGCGTCCGGATGGGGGTGTGCAGTGCGCCGTATGCGGCCCCCATGCGCCGGGGGGGTGGGAGTATGTGACATGATGAAGGGGATTTAACTCTGAAGATAACGACTGGCACTCATTATCTTCCCCTGGAAATTTGTGCGGGGTTGTCTGTCAGGTATGGCAGGTCCGGCAGATCCGGGTGTCAGGATTTTTGGAAAACACCATTGACCCATGAATCTATACACAGCAATCAAAGAGGTGTTCCCCCGATGGCGCCTGATGCAGCGGCGTGCACCTCGCCACACCCTGGGGGAGTTCCATATTTCAATACTTCGAACTATCCTGCATCCGGGTACTCCAATTTTCTTATTCCCCTGTTTCTGTGCACATCCGTACATTTTCGGGAATTTCATGCTCATTATGTTTTGCCCGAAATTGGGTTCTGGTTCCATGCACGGAAGAGATCTATGCTGTTTTTGTCCGGTCACACTCCAGATTGTTTGTTGTCTTTTTGTCTTGCGGCCCTGTCCTCAGTTCTTCATGTCGTGTACGCGATGATGGGCAAATTGTTTGGTTATTCTAAAAAAAACCGAAATATGTGCTGTTTTTGAAAAATAATCGAAATTGTTTAGGCGTTTGTTGATACCTACCGAAATGCAGAATTGATTCTGGATACGTAAGCGATGGTCATGCGACATCTGCATCTGTTGGTGTGCCTTTCGGTGAGAATGGCAGACGGTTGCATGATGCCCGTGACTGTCTATTCACAACAGACTGCCCCCGTGGAAACTGTGCGGGGAAATTATCCCCCCGTTTCCGTGTCCCGGTGGTCTGTTATTCCAAGCCCATGAGGATATATCATGCAAAAAAAGCTATTAGAACTTGAATTCGGCGAACGAGGTGTCGTCCGTGAGATCCGCACGTCTGTCCATGACCTGAACTGCATGGGCATCCGGGTGGACAGGGAGCTAAAGATGGTCACCAAACAGCCCATTAAGGGACCGGTGGTCGTGCTCCTTGGTGAGATGCAGATTGCAATTGGCCTGGATCTCGCAGCACAGATCATTGTTGATGTCATTGGGAAGGATGCATAACGGAGTCTTATATGGCAGATTCAACGAAGAAAAAAATAACCGTTCTCATGGTCGGCAACCCAAATGTTGGTAAGAGTGCGCTGTTTAACCGGATGACCGGGGCAAATGCCATGGTGTCAAATTATCCCGGAACAACCGTTGACTTCACCTCCGGCACCCTCATTGAGGGGCGACAGGAATATGAAATTATCGATGTGCCTGGCACCTACTCCCTGGAACCACGGGACGCGGCAGAAGAGGTGGCAGTCAGAATGATCAGGGATCACCCGGATGCTGTTGTGATGATCGTCTTTGATGCAACAAAGATCGACCGGGGTCTCTACATTGCCCTTGAGGTGATGGAGCAGGGTATGCTCTGCATTGTCGCGGTTAATATGATGGATACCGCTCATGACAAGAAGATCTCGGTGGACACGGCAGACCTCCAGAAGGTGCTGGGTGTGCCGGTCGTTGCAACAACCGCCACCAGTGGTGAAGGCATCCGTGAACTGGCGGAGCAGATCCGTAAGGCACAGGTTGCAGACCTGGATAAAATTATTAAACGGTTGAACGGTGAAATCCCTGATAAGAAATCCGTTGGTGGCTGTGGTGGCTGTGGGGGGTGCTGAAGAGATGGTGCTCTCAACTGATTCCCGCTGGGAGGTAGTCGATCGCATTGCCCGCAGGACGGTGGCATACGGTACCTACAAACGGACACTTGGCGATGTACTGGGTGAACTGACCGTCAAACCGCTCACCGGAATCCCGGTCGCGGTGGCTGCCCTCTTTGCCTTCTGGAGCATTTTCTGTTCGTTTGCTGGCGCCCTCGTGACAGACGGGTTCATGGTGAAACTCTTCGATTCCCACTGGCTGCCGTGGCTGCAGTCCGTCTGGCCCGACCCCGCAAGTTGGCATTACTTCGTGTTTGTCGGAGACCCGCTGGCGGATAACTGCTTTGAAGCATTTGGTGTGCTGACGTCGGGGCTCTTTGTCTCGATTGGTGTCGTGCTTCCGGCGATACTTATCTTCTACCTGATGATGACCGTTCTGGAGGATTCGGGATATCTCCCGCGGCTTGCTGTCCTCGTTGATTCTGTTCTCCACCGGATCGGGCTGCACGGCTATGCGATTGTGCCCATGATTCTTGGCCTCGGGTGCAATGTGCCGGCAGTGACTGCCACCCGGATTCTGGAGACACGCAAACAGCGGTTCATCATGATGACCCTCCTTGCCATCTTTATCCCCTGCGGAGCGCAGCTGGGTGTGATGCTGGAGGTCATTCCAGATATGATTGGTTTGGTCTTCCTCTGTCTGATTGGGGGTTTCTGCCTCTTTGGATATATCTTAAACAAGGTGATTCCGGGCGAGAATCCTGAGATCCTTGTCGACGTGCCGCCCTACCACTGGCCAATAAGGGAGAATGTGGTAAAAAAGATGTGGAACCGGACAAAAAGCTTCCTGAAAGAGGCGGTACCCTTTGTGCTTTTCGGTGTGCTCCTTGTGAACCTGCTCTATCTGGGAGGAGTTATTCAGGCGCTTGCGGCCTTCTTTGAACCGCTCTTTGTCACCTGGTTTGGTGTGCCAAAAGAGACGGTCGGGCCGCTTATTGCAGGATTCCTGAGAAAAGATCTCGCCATTGCACAACTGTCGGTCATCCCGATGACGGCATACCAGATGTTTGCGTCGGTGGTGCTCATCTCCATCTACTTCCCCTGTGTCGCAACGTTTGTCATCATGCTGCGGGAAGGGTGGAAAGAACTCTGTGCGGCGCTCGCCGTGCTCTTTGTGGTAGTCTTTGTATATGGCGGGCTCATCCACGCCATTGGCATCCTTCTGGGAGTGGCATAATATGGAACAGAAAAATAAGATATCAGGTATATACATCGGACTGCTTGGCCTTGTGACACTGGCATGCGGTCTTGCAGACATCTTCGTCTGGGCCGGGATCAATCCCGGATTCCAGGTTGGAATACTCGAAATTGCGGGAGATGACTTCTTCCGCTGGGCATGGGGCGGCTTTATCATGGTCTGCGCCGGCCTCTTCATGATTGCAGGCAGCAGAAATGCACTGTCCCTTCAGCAGTTTGCGAAGGTGACCCTGGGCGGGGTTCTTGTCTGGGTTATTGCGGGGACGGACATCTTTGCCCGTATCTGTGAGAATATCCCTGCAGGGGAAGAGGCACCGGAGTTTTTAAACTCCCTTTCAGGCTTTATCGGCGGGTTCGCGCCTCCGTATCCACCTGCTGTGATCCTCCTGCCATTCACGCTGGTCATCCTCTATCTGCTGTATACGCAGGCCTATGATACAGAGTAACCCGGTGTGTCGCAGACACATCATATATTTTTAACGTGCAGGGGTGAAGAAATGGAGAATGGATACATTACCGGACATCTCAGCAGGAAGGCTGAGGACTATCTGGAAGCAATTCTCAATGTCATTCTTGAGAAGGGATATGCCCGTACAAAGGACGTGGCGCATGAACTGGGGATCAGCTCTTCAAGTGTTGTTGAAATGTTCCGGAAGCTTGATACCATGCATCTTGTCTGTTACCGGCGGTATGAGGGCGTGACCCTTCTCCCGGAAGGAAGGCGGATTGCCGAACAGATCAAATACCGTCATGACACTCTGAAGCAGTTTCTGCTGCTCATTGCAGTGCCGGAGGATATTGCCAATGCGGATGCCTGTTTCATGGAGCATGAACTGCATCCTGAGACCGTGCGCCGGATACACAATTTTATTGATTATATGGAGGAAAATCCCTCATTTTGCCAGCAGATTCAGCACCATCAGGATCTCTCTGTTCGCTGAATGTTGAAACGAATTTCCAGGATTTATCTGGTGGTATGGGGGTTGTTGTCTGGTTTCATGGAATGCCTCTTTCCGGCTTTTCTGTTCAATGAAAATCGTTGGATATCTATGTTGCCACATGATTACACAGCACCTGTAGGTATAGAGGGCCTGACCTGTTACCTCGGTAATCTGGAGGGATATTTTTTTGAATGAACCAATATTCTGTTTTTTTTTAAAAAACCTTATTAAATGCGGGAAAATTACAATTCCTCAGTTTATTCGGATTGATTTCATGGCTACCGTTATACCTATGAATGTACATGAAGAATATTCTCCTCGTTGAAGATGAGCCGATACTGCTGGAGGTTTCAAAACTCGCCCTGGAAAAGATGGGAGGGTTCACCGTCACTGGTGTGCTGAGCGCTGAACTGGCTATTGATGAGATTACGCTGCATAATTTTTCAGCTATTGTATCAGATTATGACATGCCTGGTATGAACGGTCTGGATTTCCTGAAAATGGTTCGTGAATCTGGTAATGACACTCCTTTCATTATATTTACCGGTAAAGGAAGAGAAGAGGTAGCCATCAGGGCCTATGAGCTGGGTGCAAATCACTATATGCAGAAGGGGGGAGACACAAAATCGCTCTTTTATGAGATTATCCAGAAAATCAATATTTCTGTTGAGAAAAAAGAGATCAGCAGAGAACTGGAAATTTCAAGGAAACTCTACACGAATATTTTTAATCACCTACCGGACCCCACCTTTGTAATAGATAATGAGGGGTGTGTCATTGGATGGAACACGGCAATAGAATCCCTGACAGGTGTGGGGAGGGAAGTGATCGTAGGCAAAGGCAATTATGCCTACTCTGAAGCTATTTATGGAGAAAAAAGGCCCATACTGATTGATCTCGTACTGAATCCTGATCTCAGTGTTGAGGATGATTACCATATCACGTGCTGTGATGACGGGTTTTTCACCGCAGAGAAGAGGGTGGTCTTACACGACGGACGGAAGCATGATGTCTGGGTGAAGGTTAGTCCCATGGTGGGTGACAACAACAATCTGACTGGAGCCATCGCCTCATTGAGGGATATTACCTGTAAGAAGGAAGCAGAAGATAAAATTCGTCAGGCAAATGAGTACAATCGCTCTCTCATTGAGGCACATATTGATCCATTGGTGACCATTGATGGTGCCGGAAAAATCACGGATATCAATGAGGCAATGGAGAAACTGACCGGGTATAATCGTGTCCTACTTGCTGGCATGCATTTCTTTGATCTTTTTACTGAACCAGAAAAGGCGAGGAAGGCCCACAGGCATGTTATGGGGGGCACCCGTCTCATGGATGTCCCGCTTCAGGTGCGGACTGCAACCGGGCAGGAGTCAGGGATTCTGTTCTTTGGTTCGCCGTATACAAACGGGAATGGAGCTGTGCAGGGTGTATTTGCTGAACTGCATGATGTTCTGACTCTGCCCGGAGCTGAACAGGAACTGTTGTGGCACGGGAATGATCTGCAGAAGTGCCTTTCGAACGGCAGGAAGCCCATACCTTGCCAGCCGTACTGTAAACGGTGACAAGCACAGTGATTGTGGGGCTGCTGATTGTTTCTGAATGGCAGGGATATCAGGGGCCGGTACTCGGTTTCACACAATGCACTTTTCAGACAATCTGTTCAAAAAAATCCGGGGATATCCATTTCATCACAACATCACTGATACCCGTGGTGTGATGAATGATACTTTTCGAACCGGCTAATGGGACTTCCATTCTTTGACTTTCACAATGCTATGATGCATCTGACAGTGTTCATGATTTGCAGGAATATCAGTCTGGGTATTCATCATACGCCGGGCTGATTCGTCTCAGGATGTCCGGGCCCTCTCATCCCTTCAGTGTGTCCACTCGATAATTTTAATCTCAGGGCCGACCGCCTTAATGACGGCGTCCCGCATGTTTGCATAATGGGGGCAGGGATAGCCGATGGGATTACCTTTTGAAATGCAGGACGCAAAGACAATTGCCTCAGCACCGCGTTCAACAAGCATCTTTGCCCGTGGGATGGCCCGCTTTCCCGGGCACCCGCCGCAGGTGACAAACCCGACAATATCGACGGGGCCTGTCTCTGCAAATGCACCTTTTCCTTCTGCGGTTATTTTAAAGTCTGTAGTCCCCGGGCAGATATCTTCTGTCATGAGGCAACGGATGATGCCGACTTTCATGGTTAATCACAGAATCTGGGCGGGATGTCTGCTTAAATATATGGATGCACGATGCAGAGCAAAAGTGCCCCTGGTCCACATCCTGCTGTCTTCGGAAATTACGGCAATATCCGAATAATATTTGTAATCCCATCCATATCAGAGATTTTTGCGGGTAGAGTACATGCTCACCTAAGAACAGATATAATTGGTATGATACGGACAACGCGAACAGTAATTCAGGTCCAGTATCTGAACCGCATGATATCCTCACCTTTGAAAGAGGTGTGGTAACATGACCTGTCGAAGTGGTATACGAGGGATTTCATCACCCGATCATCTACCGGAAATTCTCTTGGGATTACTCTTCCCGGAGTCTGCAAAACCCCGTGTGCATAACAGTGCTGAAACGGTAGGTATGGATGATTATCGGCCGGGGCAGATGTGAATGAGGTTTTTTGGTATGGACAATATGGCATCGTCCGCTGTGGAGAGCATAGACCTTTGTCTTTCTTCCGGGGTAGGTGGTGAAATGTGACCTGATATGTGATCGTGGTGGGTGTACTGTTCGGGCACATGCACCACAGGCGGCAGCGTGGGAATCTCTGCTGGATGATCCCACGGTTTCAACACACAAAACCCACATGTCATACCCTGAATACTTTGGATACGCACCAGAGTACCGAATAATCCTCTAACACACATATAACCTCTACACCCGGAGGTTCTCTCTCCCGACAGAACATGCGCGAAATACATGTTGGTTGGGTCAATAATACGTGCAAATATCCGAGGGTATTCCCTCACTTTTGTTTGATTTTATTTTTGTTGTGGTGCTTTGTTCCATCTCATTGACGTGCATCTGTTTTTTCGCGCGTTTGTGCGCTTTCATTCACAATGTTTTGGATTTTCAAATAATTTCCGAACTTATCTCTGATTATACAAAAAAACCGAATATCTTTCGGCGGCCATTGATACCGACCGAATCGCAGAGGGTATATCAGACAGTTATGATCCTGAATGAGTTACATCCCGGTGAACGCGGACGCGTCACGGAGATAGAGGGTGGACACTGTATCCGGCAGAAACTTGCCCTGCGGGGCATTGCGGAAGGATGCACGCTTACTATGGTATCATCATCGTGCGGGCCGATTGCAGTGGAGTTCAGGGGGAACACGGTGGCCCTTGGTCGCTGCATGGCCCGCCATATACAGATTGTACAGGTGGAATAATGCAGATAAAACTCTCAGACTTGCCGTTTGGTGCAACAGCAATTGTTCGGGAGATCCGTACTTCTGCACATAACCTGAACTGCATGGGGCTCCGGATAGGGAAAGAACTGAAGATGGTCACCAAACAGCCCATCAAGGGGCCGGTGGTTGTCCTCATTGGTGAACTGGAGATCGCAATGGGTCTCGAGACAGCTGAACAGATCGTGGTTGAGACAACCGGGACGGGTGCATGACAGAAGGGAAAGCAGAGAAGAACATTGATCTTCCGGAGGGAGGGACGATTGTCCTGATGCTTGGCAACCCGAACGTAGGCAAAAGTGCGCTCTTCAACCGGATGACCGGTGCAAATGCGGTGGTCTCAAACTATCCCGGCACAACGGTTGACTTCATGAGTGGCACTTTCATTGAAAGTGGACATATCTATACCATAATCGATGTGCCCGGCACCTACTCCCTTGAACCGCGTGATGCGGCAGAAGAAGTGGCAGTTCGGATGCTCCGTGATCATCCGGACGCCACTGTGATGGTTGTGCTGGACGCGACGAAGACCGACCGGGGGCTCTATGTCGCCCTTGAAGTGATGGAGCGGGGCATGCCCTGTATCGTCGCGGTCAATATGATGGATGCTGCTCATGAAAAGAAGATCACCGTTGACATTGCAGCACTCCAGCGCCTTTTGGGTGTGCCGGTGGTCTCGACGACTGCAACGAGCGGTGAAGGGGTTCGTAACCTCGCAGAGATGCTGAGAAAGGCACAGGTTGCAGACATTGGAGCCATCGCAGAGCGCCTGCATGGCGAAGGGCAGGCACGTGAATCTGTCCGGGGCTGTGATGGCTGTGGAGGGTGCTGACGCCATGGTATTTTCTTCTGACGCCCGCTGGGAGATGGTGGATGCCATCACCCGGGAGACGGTTACCTATGGCACCTACAAGTATACTCTTGGAGATGTGCTGGGAGACCTGACGGTCAAACCACTCACCGGCATTCCGGTGGCTTTCGCTGCACTCTATGCATTCTGGAGTGTCTTCACCTCGTTTGCCGGCGCGCTCGTGACCGACGGGTTCATGGTGAAATTCTTTGACGGCTTCTGGCTGCCGTGGATGCAGTCTGTCTGGCCCGATCCCGCGAGCTGGCACTACTTCCTCTTTGTGGGGAATCCTGCAGCAGATACCTGTTTTGAAGCATTTGGAATGCTTACGTCGGGACTGTTTGTCTCGATTGGTGTGGTGCTCCCGGCAGTTTTTGTCTTCTATCTGATGATGACCCTCCTGGAAGATTCCGGGTACCTGCCTCGCCTTGCGGTTCTCATGGACTCGGTCCTGCACCGCATCGGGCTGCACGGCTATGCGATTGTGCCCATCATTCTTGGCCTCGGGTGCAATGTGCCGGCGGTGACTGCCACGCGAATCCTCGAAACGAAGAAACAGCGGTTCATCATGATGACGCTCCTTGCCCTCTTCATTCCCTGCGGGGCGCAACTGGGTATCATGATGAGCGTGCTCCCTGATTTGGTGGGCATTGTGATGCTCTGTCTTATCGTCGGTTTCTGTATCTTTGGGTTTATCTTAAACAAGGTGATACCGGGAGAAAATCCAGAAATTCTCGTGGATGTGCCTCCCTATCACTGGCCCGTAAAAGAGTATGTGGCAAAAAAACTATGGAACCGGACCATGGGATTCCTGAAAGAGGCGGTGCCCTTTGTCCTTTTCGGTATCCTGGTCGTCAACCTCCTCTATCTCGGGGGTGTCATACAGGGACTTGCAAATCTGCTCGAACCGGTCTTTGTCACCTGGTTTGGGGTTCCCAAAGAGACCGTCGGGCCGCTCATTGCGGCATTCCTGCGAAAAGACCTTGCAATCGCACAGCTCTCGACCATACCAATGACCACCTACCAGATGGTTGCATCTGTCGTGCTTGTCACCATTTACTTCCCGTGTGTGGCTACCTTTGTTGTCATGCTCCGCGAAGGCTGGAAAGAACTCATTGCCGCTATTGCGGTGCTCTTCGTGGTGGTATTCATCTACGGCGGTATCATCCACGGTATTGGCATCCTCTTGGGGGTTGCATAATATGGAACACAACGAATCAAAAGAATACGATGAACAGAAAATTACCCTCATCGGGATATATGTCGCTTTGCTGGGTCTTGTGACCCTTGCGTTTGGCATCGTCGATATCCTTGTTTGGGCGGGCGTCAGGCCCGGTATAGAGGTGGGCATCCTTGCCATCGCCGGTGATGATTTCTTCCGCTGGGCATGGGGCGGCTTTATCATGATCTGTGCCGGCCTCTTCATGCTTGCGGGGAGCACCCGGGTTGCAACGCTTCAGCAGTCTGCAAAGGTAATATTAGGCGGCGTTCTTGTCTGGCTGATTGCAGGCACTGATATCTTTGCCCGTCTCTGTGCGACAATACCGGCAGATGAAGCGTCACCCGCATTTTTCAACTCATTCTCCGGATTCATCGCCGCATTTGCTCCGCCGTACACCCCGGCAGTGCTTCTCTTCCCGTTCACCCTTGGTATCCTGTATCTGATCCGGATACATGATACCGACGATTCCTGATTCTTCCGGATTGTGCTCCCTCCTGAATCACCCATTTTATCATCTTTTGCAGATGAATATCAATACAGGAAGAGTATGGAGGAAGGATACATTGCAAAACACCTCAGCAGGAAAGCTGAGGACTATCTGGAAGCTATTCTTAATGTGACCCTCGAAAAAGGCTACGCCCGGACAAAGGATGTGGCTGACCAGCTCGGGCTCAGCCCCTCAAGCGTGGTTGAGATGTTCCGGAAACTGGATAGTCTCGGTCTTGTTGAATACCGCCGGTATGAAGGGGTGGTCTTTCGCCCTGAGGGGCAGAAGATTGCTGAAGTGATCAAATACCGGCATGATACCCTCAAAAAATTTCTCCTGCTGATAGGCGTCCCTGACAAAGCGGCAGAAGATGATGCCTGTTTTATGGAGCATGAACTCAACCCTGAAACGGTGCGCCGGATTCGGCTTTTTTTGGAAACGATGGATGATGACCCGGAATTCTGCTGTCAGCTTCAGCAGCAGATAGACCGGCGGTTACTGAATAAATAATCATTTTATTGATGTCTGTTGGTAACTGGTCAGGTCCTCTCTCTCTAATCTTTTAACTTTGACCAGATTTTTGAACTCTGTTTTTAGAAAATACGTTCACAATACCGATTGATGGAAATATTATCAGAGATATGAAGTAATTAGGATATTATATTATAGAATACGATGTGGTTTGTAAACGTCTTGAAAACGATCCTGAATTACTTGCTTTCGTAAACCATATCCTAACCGAAAAATATGAACTCAAAAAGTATTGTGCCTCACTTGAACGTCAAATCAACCAAAACAGTAAAAACAGTAGTCGGCCTCCTTCAACAGATGGATTCAAACGAGTCACCAAAAAACGCAAAAAAGGTGAGAATCCCCCTGGTAGCCAAGAAGGCCACAAAGGGGCACTGTCGGAAAATCCAGCTATCATTGATCATCCTTAAGGAGCAATTACTTTTTCAGCTGATTTGAACTAGGATAATCTATTTCGTACTCTCCTATAACTGAAAAATCCGACAGTGCCCTAAATTGGTTAACTTTTAGGAGTTTAACAAATCTAACCAGAATATGGGCAAATTTATATGAAATATCCGCACAGAAGGCATTTTTGATTGGTATTGAGGGGTGAATCTGAGAGAAGGGGTCTGCCGGATTTTAAAGTACTGTCCCTGGGTGACTCTTACGTCCACAGTGGATGCGGCGACGCACACCGTGAGCGCCAGAGTCAGCTACTTCAGCTGCTTTGCCCTCTTTACCGAGTCGGCAACCGTGACCACGGCAACAAAAGCACCGATCTCCGCGACCGCGGTGCCCACCACAACAACTGCAGCCATTCCCGCCGCATCAGGAGATGTCGGGACAGGCACCTTTCCATGGACGACCATTCTGGTGGTTTGTATCGTGGTGGGTGTGGTGGCAGGCGGAGCCTACTACCTGAAGAAGGAGTAACCGACTCCGGTAATTTTTTTCTTTTTTTCATGGCCCGGGTTTTCGGGCGGGTCTTTTCTGATGGTCATTCATCCTGACTCAGATGGCATGCACGTTTTTATGTGCTGTGCGAAACGGGTAAAAATTGTTCAGAATAATGTAGGTTGGTCAGACCGCCATCTATTTTCCAGGAGTTGTGCAGTGAATATCCGTGCAAACTTCCGGAACCGTCCCCCGCCTGAAGTAGAGTCTGGAGGCATTGGCCACGACAAAGACCGAGCTGATATGGTGGAGGACGGCGGCAAGGATGGGATTGAGCACTCCCGCGGTTGCAAGGGCGATACCGATGGTGTTGAAACCCACTGCCCAGGCATAGTTCTGGGTGATCGACCGTTTCATCGCCTTCCCCGCCGCAAGAATATCCGGTACCGCGGCGGGGTCATCACCGAGGACGACGATCTCCGCCGAACGCACGACGAGGCCCGGATTGCGATGTCCCCCTATGGCGATCCCGACATCGGCCGCTGCGAGGGCCGGTGCATCATTGGTTCCGTCACCGACCATCACCACCCGTCCTTCCTTCTGGAACCGTTTCACCAGTGCAGTCTTATCCTCAGGTCTGCATCCGGCATGGTACTCATCCGCCCCAATCGCGGCGGCGACCCGTTGTGCCTCACCCTCTTCCTGGTCGCCGGTGGCCAGCACCACCCGGCTGATTCCACACGCCCGCACGGCATCGGCAAATCCGTCCACTGTATCAGGCAGGGCATCCCTGATGACAAAGACGCCACGAGGTGTGTCCTCGACGGCGAGCCAGACCGCCCGCCCTTCATACTGCACCGCAGGCAGAGTGATGCCTGCTGCCCGGAGGGTCTCCCCGCTCCCGATGAATACCCTGTTGCCGTCAATCATCGCCCGCACTCCCTGGCCGGGGAGCTCCTCGCTCTCTGTCACTTTGGGCAGTGCACCGGTCTCCTGCAATCTTGCATACTCCGTGATCGCTGTGGCAATCGGATGGAAGAATCGGGCCTCAACAGCGGCCGCATATCGTAGTACTTCCCTCTCATCGGCGTCATTGAGCGTGACAACATTCCCCACCACAGGCTCGGCCCGCGTGAGTGTCCCGGTCTTGTCGGTCACCAGGGTCTCCGCCCCGACCAGTCGTTCCAGGGGTTCTCCGCCCCGCGTAAGGACATGCATCCGGCTCAGGCGGCCAATTGTCGCGGCGAAGGCGGTCGGGGTGGCCAGGGCCCAGGCACAGGGACAGGCTACCGAGAGGACTGTGGCCGGGAGACGAAGGTCACCGGTGATGAGATACAAAAGGCCTGCATAACCGGTTACCCCGATAAGAAATACCTGGACGATTGTCTCAGCTTGCTGCTGGGTCTGTGATTTCTTTGCAAGACTCTCCTCGATCTCCTTTGTAACCACCGAGAGATAGGTATCGTCTCCGTTTCGTGTCGCACTGACCTGAATCGGTGCCGAGAGGTTGAGCGTTCCGGAAGTGACCTGGCTCCCGGCCTGTTTGAATACCGGATATGGCTCACCGGTGACTGCGGACTCGTCGACTGAGGAGTGCCCCTCGATGACCTCCCCGTCGACCGGGACCATCGCCCCCTTGGGGACGATCACCAGATCCCCGACAGAGACGTCATGCAGCCCGACCTCTCTGACAGTGTCGTCTTTGATTACCCGTACTGTCTGTTTCCCTTCTTTCACGAGCCCCTCGATACGCTCACGGTTTTTTCTGATGATGGTGGTGGCGATGAAGAGTCCGAGACCGATTACCCAGGCGACCAGCGCCCCGCTCAGAGGCTGACCGTCCAGGAAGGTGACAATCATCACGGCGACAATGAGAAGTTCGGCGCTGACACGGTGCATCAGAATGATAGTCTTGAAAAGTCCCTCGGTGTAGAGCAGCAGGCAGATGATATAGGTGATCGCCCCGGCGAGGGCAAGAGCCGGCAATCCAAAGACCTGATCCCCTGCAAAACAGAGAACGGAGACCAGTGCGGTGATGACCCGCAGGAGCATCACGTTGTGGTTCGGGCTAACAGCGGCAAGCAGTGCATCAACTCTTTTGAAAATGGCGGCAGCAGTCTGTTGAACTGGCATTATTGGTATCATACTCCTGTATCGTGCATAGAGAGAAAGATAATGCAGAACAGCAGCCTGAGATTCCCTTTTTCTGAATACATCGATAAATATAGGAATTTCGGTATGCTTGATAATATCCCGAATTTTTTTCGGTTATGCGGAAAAAGCAGAACATTCGGAAGAGAATTAGATGGAAAATACCTTTCCTGATCTGAAGGGCATGTTGAACCGGCCCGGACGATGTGGTGATGTTCTGTGAAAGTATTTTCCGGTTTCTGTCAGTAAATCTGATATTCTCACAGAAATAATTGGAAAAAACAGGGGATGGGGAGAAGAACTGATAAAATGAAATCATTGTCCATATATCTGTTGGATGACTGTGAGATCAATTCACGTCGGTTTGACTCGTCTTGAAGTTCTCCAGTATATCCTGATAATTGCCCACCGTCTGTTCGTAACTGCCCATTATTTTGGTGACGACAAACGGATAGACGAGAGGATCAATCTCAACAGCCTTCTGGTAT
>JAUVCV010000016.1 GCA_030595665.1 Methanogenium sp. | reverse complement strand
CGAGTGGATTTAGGGTAAAAAGCACCCAGAAAGCACCCATTCAAGTGATAGATCGATTTAAAACCCTATACTTCTTCAATAAACACGAACAATCTACAAAGTTATGATGGATACATGATTTTTAAGCAGCAGCGTGTCTCTCATGTGATTTTCGCTGTTTGCTCACGTGAGGCGACGATGTCATAGCTCTAGCCGTTGACGTGCTTGGCATGCGCAACTGGAAATCGAACTCAAAAGCTCTAGCTATAGGTCGTTTAACTCTCGCAGTTTGTTTAATATCGATGATGCCGTACATCTCAAGTGTTTTTAGGGTGCGCCCAAGATTTCCTGGCTGACGACCTGACATAGTTGCTAGCTCTTGATATGACTGCGGTTTCTCTTCAACAATCATCTTCAAAAGTTCACGATTACTATCGCTCAGTATCTCGGTTGCTGACTTCAGAGAATGAAACCAAATTTTAGGTTCACCACGTTTAGGCACAACACGACCAGCAGCGATATCAATCATCCTGTCTCTGAATGCAGCCTCTGGCATGATGCCAATCTTTATCACTTTATTACTCATCGTCTTAACCTCTTGGTCTTTTCTATCTAGTATTTACTAGCTTTGCCACTTAGCATTTGTTACTAACTAGTTCCCTCTATCTCATCAATAATTTCTTTAACTCTATTTAGGAAATCAGTCATTAGTGTTGCTGCATTGGTGAAGGCATATGCAGTACCTTCATCGTCTTTATCTTTATGTACATGATCAAATTCAATAATCTGACCATGGTATCCTTTGCGTCTGTTCTTCGGGACATGTTTATTATCCATTCCGAAGATGCGTGTACCTTTTGGGTCATGAAGGGTAAAAATGTAACGAATACCGTGCGGTCGCCTTTCATCTGGCACGATCAGCCTTGCCTCAATCTTCCACCAATACTTGCTGGGGTAGACGAACTTGTATTCATTCATTTCCAGTAGCGTGTCTAGCCCCGTGTCACGTCTCATGCAAGCCCTTACTTATCACCTGATCATAAGTATAGTAATAATACGACCTTCTGTCAATCTAGCTACTATTGAGCCCTGCTCTGTTAGTCTTCAAAAGGAATGCTTGTGACCACCAAAAAAAACTATCCAACTAATATCTCTAAGAATTAGATTTCTCATAATCCAGAAAAGATAAGCTTTTCAAAGGATCAATTCTATCTGCCTGTTCCAAAGCCCATTTAGACCACTTATCAATTTCTTCAATAGTCACGTCGATGTCAGCAGATTTATCTTGTATGGCTTTCACATAATCTCTTATGGTGCCGGCTTGTTGTAGAGCAGTAGATTCTGAAAGTAATCGTTCAACCCGCTCCTTTTCCTGCTGGATACGTAATTCTTCAGCAAGCCTTTTCTCTTCAATAATCCTCTGACGCTCTTCTTCTATTAATTGCTCCCTACGCTCAATCTTCCATTCATACTGGTATTGCACATGCTCACGGTAGTAAATTTCTCCAACTAAGAGAATCTTTTCAATAATTTCTCTGAGCGACTTCTCAATACGGTACCCTTCAGAGTCTTCCCAAGTATCTCTATCACACTCATCTCGCTGCGAACCAATGGATAGTTGCAACCTGCTATTGTTTTTATTAACACGTTACTTAACATTACTCGCGACTAATATAACTGATACTCGCTGATCACCGACTCTAATAGATGCATCTTGGTCTTTATCATCATATTTGGATGTGGACATATATGGAGTACATCCAATTTGGTGACAATAAAGAAATATTGCATTTAGAAGCCGTAATCGACGTTTGTCGATTGCCGACTCATAATATGGCTCTTGCCAGGATGATTCTCTTCGCTCTTCATCTTGAGCAAGCAATTTTGTAATGATCGGGTGCGTACCACTGCTTAACGTAGGATATGATACTTTTCCCACCATTTTTTTGATCCGTGTCTAATTTGTTCCAGGGGTTTGAAATATCCTGAATATACTCTTCATTGTTGATTTTACAAGGCATATTACCCCGAATCTCCAGAAAGTTTATATATTGACTTGTCGATTTTCTTTCTGAGGTGTATTATATATGGCGAATGATCTACCTATCGCTGCAGTCGTGAGGATTGCAAAAAACAACGGTGCTGAGAGAGTTGGCAGCGATGCTGCACAGGCAATCGCAGACGCTTCCCAGGAGTACATTGCAGAGCTGACCCGAGAAGCAAGCAAGTACGCTAAGCACGCAGGCCGGAAGACTATCAAGAAAGAAGATGTAGACCTTGCAGTCAACGAACTGAACCTCTAACATCCTTTCTTTTTCATATGAAAATGTGTGAGCACACTTTCATTAAGCAGTGCCTAAAACATTTGTTTCACGCACGACATTTCAAAAAAAATTAAATTTTAAATTGTTCCTTTTGTACTTGGTATCTCGGTGCGCCCGGGAGTTACATATGCTGCCATTGAGAACGCAACACCGAATGTTTTGAAGAGTGCTTCACAGATGTGGTGATCATTTCTGCCCTCTGCTTTCATGTGTGCAGTGATACCTGCTTTGATGCAGAGCGTGTAGAAGAAATGTTCAAAGATGTCTGCGGGAATTGCTCCAAACCCGTTGGGTGAGAATGCTGCATCATACACGAGATACCCGCGACCTCCGAGATCCAGTGTCACCACAGCGATTGCCTCGTCCATGGGCACTGCCATGTGTGCAAACCGCCGGATGCCCCGTTTATCACCCAGCGCTTTGGCGAAAGCCTCTCCAAGGACAATTGCCGTATCCTCAATGGTGTGGTGGCAGTCAATCTCCAGGTCTCCTGCTGCTGTTACCATCAGGCTGAACCTGCCGTGGCGTGCACAGGATTCAAGCATGTGGTCAAAGAACGGGATGCCTGTCTCTACTGCAATGTTTCCTTCGGTATCCAGATCCACTGTCACAGAGATTGCGGTCTCGTTTGTTTTCCGTGTTACTTCTGCCTGTCTCATCTCTCTGCCTCTTCGATTGCTTCTTTAAAAGTGATAGTGCCCCTGTACAGGGCTGAACCGATTACAATGGCCTCCACACCTATCTCGCGCATTGTACGCACGTCCTGTGGTGTTGTAATGCCTCCTGAGGCTACAACAGGAATGTTCACGGCCTCTCTCAGGCGTCGCACCGGTTCTTCTGCGATGCCGTTACACAATCCTTCCACATCAACATTGGTGAAGAGAAGCGCACCTGCACCCCGTTCTTCAAAGACACGGGCCATGGTGATGAAATCACCTGCAGTCTTTTCCCACCCGTGAACGACCACATTGCCGCCGCGGGCATCCACACCTGCCATCACCGCTTCTTTTCCGTATTCGTCTGCGATCTCTGTGATGGCCCCGGGGTGGTCTGCGGCGAGGGTGCCAATGATGACACGTTCGACACCGGCGTCCAGCCAGCCGGCTGCATCTGCAGTGCTCCGGATGCCGCCGCCAAGTTGTATCTCAGCGCCGGTGGAGCTGATGATCTCTTTGATGAGGCTGACATTTTTCTCTGCAGCACCGAAGGCTCCGTCCAGGTTGATTACATGGAGTGCCTGAGCGCCCTCGCGAAGCCACTCCTGTGCCCGGGAAACCGGATCTCCGTAGGCAACTGCATTCTTCCGGTTGCCCTGCACCAGCTGTACGCAGGTGCCGTCCAGGATATCTACTGCGGGAAATACCTTCATGATATTCACCGAATGAGCCGGTCAATCGGCATGACCAGGATGTCCCGGGCACCGGCATTTCTCAGACGGGTTATGAGCTGGTATACCCGTTCTTCATCAACTACTGCATGAACAGCGACGAGGCTCTCATCCGATGCGACGTCCATCACCGTCGGTCCGCTCAGACCGGGCAGCACTTTACTTACTTCGCTGAGTGCGTCACGGTTCACATTCATCATCAGGTAACATTTGCCGCGGGCCGAGATTACGCTCTCCAGGGCAAGCGTGATCTCATCTATTTTTCCCCGCCTCTGTTCCATTGCCTCATTGTTGCCGATGAGGATGGTTGTTGAATGAAGAATTTCTTCGATTACGGTCAGATGATTGGTCTTCAGGGTCGTGCCCGAACTCGATAGGTCCACAATTGCATCGGCCACCCCGAGATAGGGCGTTGCCTCGCAGGCGCCGCTGACCGGGAAGAGACTTACTTCTATCCCGCGTTCCCGGAAGAACTCCTCTGTCGTGTGCGGAAATTCGGTTGCAATGCGTTTGCCTGCAAGTTCAGCGGCTGTCCGGATGCCGGACTCTTCCGGTACCGCAAGCACCAGGGTGGCACTGCCCATCTTCAGGTCCAGTATCTCGGTGACTGATGCTCCCCGTTCCCGGACCATGTCGCGCCCGGTAATCCCCAGATCCGCGGCACCGTTTGCCACATATTCCGGAATATCGATTGGCCGGGCAAAGAGCACCTCGACAGCCGGGTCGCAGGTCGGTGCAATGAGCTTGCGGCTGGATGAACTATGGAGGTGGAGACCTCCTTTCTCCATAAGGTCAAGGATCGGGTCTGATATGCGTCCTTTGTTCGGTATTGCCAGTCGTATGTGCTCTCGTGTCTCGTCTGTCATATGTGTGTGTTCCGTTCGGTTTGTTCAGAAGGTCTTCATCTCACCGCGGATGACCCGCTCGGTGATGGAAGTGATGTTTTCAAGACCTGCATCGACGATCTCCTCGATACCACGGCTGATGGCAGCCTCATCTGCCCCTTTTGCTGCCACAAACTGAGCTCCTGCGACGAACGGCTGGTCAATTGGCCGTCCGATCTGGGAGAGAAGTCTGATGTGGAGGTCTTCGATGCCGTCAAGTTCCTGTGCACACTGCTGGGCCAGTTCGGTGGAGAGGAGGTTGTAGATTTTCCCGATATGATTAATCGGGTTCTTTCCACTGGTGGCCTCCATGCTCATCGGGCGGTGAGGGGTGATAAGACCGTTTGCACGGTTGCCCCGGCCAACAGAACCGTCATCTCCCATCTCAGCAGAAGTGCCGGTCACGGTCAGGAAGATGGCATCCTCCTTCTCGTAGTTGTCACCGGTGTTGATGTCCACGGTTACGTGGCGGTCGGTGATACCGGAGGCAAGATGTTGCACCTCTTCGCCGACCCGGATGACTGCCTCTTTGTAGTCGTTCATGTCTGTGCAGAACCGGTCAACCATTGGCACACAGAGAGTGAGGTTCATCTCTTCTTCCTGGCGCAGACCCATTATTTTGATGTCTGTTCCGATGATCTTGTTTTTTGGCCGGTATACATCGTCAAGGTGGTTACTCACGGCAAGGATCACATTTTCAAGGTCAGAGAATGGTGCATGCCCCACACCAAATGAGGTGTCGTTTGCATACGGGAGGTGTTTTTTCTCACAGGCACGGAATACATCGCGGAGATCAGACGACCCGGTTCCCATGCGGCAGTCAACGATGACGTCCTTGTTCATGTCCAGATATTCCAGCGTATTGGAGAGGTAATTTCGTGCAGCTTCGAGTGCAATGGCGTCGGTGGGAATGGTCACGCCGTCGAAGGTCTTTGTGGCCCGCCCGCTAAGAAGCACGTACATGGGCCGGGTGATGGTGCCTCCGCCGAATCGTGGGATTGACTCTCCTGCCACGATCTCGCCCTGGTCTGTATTGTGGTGAAGCACGGCGCCACATTCATCCAGATATGCCCGTGAGAGAGCCTGTGAGACAGTTTCTGCGATACCATCTGCAAGGCTGTCGGGGTGACCAATACATTTGCGTTCTGCAAGTTCCAGTTTCTGTCTGTTTAGTGGAATTTCGTTGAGTGTCTCAACTGTAATATTTCGTCCCATCGATAATCACGAACTCCTAATAGATAATAAGAAGGTGGATTCAGTATCACATAAGAATTTCCTTTGGGGTAAAAAATTACTCTGGGTAATTTTTGTCAAAAAAAGTTCAGTTTTTAATCCGGACATCGGACCGGACGGTGAGCCAGCATTCGCCGTTTCGGAAAACACGGACCATCCCTCCGCTTTCCGAGATGGTGACTCCTATTGCAGGGATGATGCGGGTAAGAGATGCTGTTGCCCGGTGCCTGCCCCCCATGCCATGAGGAAGTGTCAGATCGTCTCCTTTTACATCGATATACCTGCCGGCTGACTGGATGGATCCGGTGGTGTCTACCACAAAGACTCCGTCTAACTGTGCAAATTCTTTCACACTTTCCCAGTTCGCCCGGTCAGTGATGTCGCGGACCTCTTTTCTGTGTCCCTGATACGGGTTGATGATGGCCGAGTGGGAGTGGGCATGGATCTCCTCACTATTGCCAATGATAAATGCGGTGCCGATTGAGCGGCCTTCCCGCCCTTCAACGGCAATTTCAAGGGCAAGCTGGAGTATAGCACTCATGACACCCCGCGGTACCAGGTCATCGAATTCCCTGACGCTGATAAACTCCTTTTCCTGGTTGATGTCATAAACCAGAATGGCATAGGGGAAGACTCCGACAACCTTTCCTGATTCATACTTCTGGGAGATATATATCTGAACGGCAGCATCGTGCAGATGGCGTTCGGATATTTCCAGGATGTCGTGCATGGTAAGGTCACGCAGGACATCGAGCTGCATGTCCTGCACCCATATAACCGGAATGTCGGAGGTGAACTCCACTGGATCAATAAAGGAGACGATTGCCTTTGCACCGACCTCTTCTGCGAGTGCCGCCGCTGCATTCAGCATCGTCGTGGTCATAGGAGCTCCCGCACCAGGGCCGGGATGTCGGAGGGTTTTTCTGCAACCGGTATGCCAAGTTTTCTGAGCCGTGCAATCTTTGAGACGGCATCACCTTCTCCGCCTTCAATGATGGCACCTGCGTGACCCATCCGTTTCTCCGGCGGTGCTGAGATACCAGCGATGTATGTGACGAGAGGGAGGTTTGTTGAGGTTGCTCCTTCCTCCTCGAGATTCCCCCCTACCTCTCCTATCAGGACAACGGCCTTTGTCTGCGGGTCGGACTCAAACCGTTCCAGCACCTCGGTGAAGGTCTGGCCGATGACCGGGTCGCCGCCGATGCCGACGACAGTTGACTGTCCGATGCCGGCCCGCGTGAGTTCGTTGATAACTTCATAGGTGAGTGTCCCGCTGCGGGAGATGATGCCTACATTGCCGGGCATGGCAAGATGTGGCGGCATGATGCCGAGTTTCAGCTCGCCCGGTGAGAGGGTGCCGGGGCAGTTTGGCCCGATGACCGTGCACCCTTCCATCCGGGCAAAGGCAAGGGCCCGCATGGTGTCGTGCACCGGGATGCCTTCGGTTATTGCGGTGACCAGTTCAAGCCCTGCACTTGCGGCTTCCATGATGGAATCGCCTGCTGCAAATCCAGGCACAAAGAGAACCGATGTTGTCGCATCATGCTCTGCCATTGCTTCGCGCACACTGTTATAAACCGGGATGCCGTGCACCTTCTGGCCGCCTTTGCCGGGGGTGACGCCTGCCACTACCCCGCGTCCACCGGTTTCCTGTGCGTACTGGTTCATCAGATTGATGTGGAATGCACCCTGGTTTCCTGTTGCCCCCTGGACAATGATGCCGGTGGTATGATCGCCGTATATCATGCTGCTGCCTCCTTCACTGCCTGTTTCACGACATCTTCCATGGTCTCAAGCATCTGGTAGCCGTTTTTGGCGAGCAGTGCTTTGCCTTCGTCTTCGTTCGTCCCTGCAAGGCGGGTGATGACATGCTGGTCGATGCCCGCGTCAATGATGCCTTTTGCCACCTCATCACACCGGGTGATACCCCCGAGAAGGTTAACGACGATTACCTTTACATCCGGCATGCCTGCCACCAGACGGACAGCCTTCATAACGCGTTCCCGTCCGGCACCGCCGCCGACATCGAGGAAGTTTGCCGCTTTGCCTTCGTAGTGCTCGATGAGATCAAGGGTGGACATGGTCAGGCCAGCACCGTTTCCTATGACACCGATGGAGCCGTCGAGTTCGACATAGGAAAATCCGTTCTCCTCCGCCTCGCGTTCCCGTGGGGTCAGGTCGCGGTTTGCGGTTATTCCCTGACGTATCAGGGCATTGTCGTCGATGATGAGTTTTGCATCGGCAGCAAAGACTCCCCTTGATGTTGTCACAAGGGGGTTTATCTCTGCTAAAAGGGCATCTGAGGCACAGAAAGCCTTGTAGAGATTGTTGATAACGGGGCCGAGTTCTTTTGGAGCCGTCCCCAGGATCCGGCGCATTAAAAATCCCGGAACTTCAGAGAGAAGTGGTGAGAAACCTGCACGCCGGAGGGCTTCAGGCCGGGTCCGTGCCGTTTCTTCGATGTCGACACCACCAGTCTCTGCAAAGAGAATCATGGGCTGTCGGGTTGTCCGGTCAATGGTGATACTCACGTAGTATTCATGCTCTATTGGCAACTTCTCTTCAACAAGGATGGCCTTTGGGATGAGACCCTTGATGGGGAAGGAAAAGAGATGTTTGGCGGCCTCAACTGCATCTTCCTTCTGTGTGACGATGATGCCGCCTGCCTTTCCCCGTCCTCCTACGTCTACCTGTGATTTGACCACGACTTCGTCGGAAAATTCGTTCAGATGACCTCTGAGTTCATCCGGGTTTCTGATTACCACACCGTCAGGGATCGGGATTCCATATTTTTGGAATATCTCTTTTGCTTCAAATTCAAGGAGTTTCATCCGGTATTTCCTCTGTTATTGTCTTCCTAGTTCAAATCCACGGTGAAGGGCCGCGAGGTTCAGGTCCTCCGTTCCTTTTGGCACACTGTCAAGGACTGCCCGTTCAATGGCATCTTCCGAGACAACGCCTGTTGCGGTGACAAGAGCACCGAGCATCACAATATTTGCTACGATGACTCTGCCAAGATTCTCTTTTGCTTCTGTTGTTGCGGGGATTTCGATACAGGTGCACTCCGGGCGGGAGCGCACCAGTTCTGAATCCACCAGCATGAGGGCATCTTCAGGTGCGTCTGCCCCGTATTTATCAAATCCCTGCTGGGACATAATAACGTAGATATCAGGAGAGGTGATCTTAGGGTAGAGGATCGGTTCGTCGTCAATGACGTCTGCACTCATCGATGCACCGCCCCGTGCCTCAGGCCCGTAGGTCTGTGTCTGCACAGCGTATTTATTGCCGTAGAGGGCTGCCGCACGTCCAAGAATCACTGCAGAGAGGATGACTCCCTGTCCACCAAATCCTGAAAAGAGGATCTCGTGCCTCATCTCTTTACCCCCATTGCCGGGCGGTGCCGGTTGACGAATTCGCCGACGGTGAAGTGGTCTTCAGGGATGGGTTTGCCTTCCGCTTCCAGTCGGCGGGCCTTCTGGAGGAGGATGGAATGCGTCCGCATCCATTCTACCATATCTATCGCATTTCGGAGTTTGTTTCTCCGGCCATATGCCGTCGGGCACTGCACCATTGCCTCGATAAACGAGAGCCCTTCGGTTGAAAGACCGGTCTCGATTGCCTTGGTGAGTTCTTTTGTGTGATAGGACGTCCATCGTGCCACATGGTTTGCCCCTGCAGCGACTGCAAGACCTGCAAGGTCAAAGGTGGGTTCCGTTGCCCCGTAGGGGGTGGTGGTGGAAATTTTCCCTGCCGGCGTGCAGGGACTTCCCTGTCCGCCGGTCATGCCATAGATCATATTGTTCATGCAGATGACGGTCATGTCGATGTTACGCCTGCATGCATGAATGAAATGGTTGCCGCCAATAGCAGAGAGGTCTCCGTCACCGGTGAAGACCACGACATTCAGGTCGGGATTTGCCATCTTCACGCCGGTTGCAAAGGTGAGAGCCCTTCCGTGGGTGGTGTGCAGGGAGTCAGTGGAGATATACCCCGGTGCCCGGGAGGAACAGCCGATACCAGAGATAAAGACGGTGTCGTCTATCTCCCACTGCATGGTGTCCACCGCCTTGATGGCGCAGTTCATCACGGTGCCGTTTCCGCACCCCGTGCAGAATATATGCGGCAACCGGTCTTCGCGGTACCACTTTTCAAAGACACGGGTGGTCATCTTTCTGCCTCCACTGCGCGATAGAGTTCTGCAGGTGTGTGGATGTGGCCCCCAATCTTCGGCATGGAGACGACCTTCTCGCCGGTTGTGTGGCGGGCAACCTCGCGGACCATCTGGCCCAGATTTAGTTCGGGTACGATGAAGGTCTTTGCATTGGTAAAGAGTTTCATGGTGTCCTCCGGGAAGGGCCAGACGATGCGCAGGTTGAGGTGGCCGATGCACTCGCCGGGGTGGTCGTGCAGAACCTGCCTGACCGTGCGGGCACAAGGTCCGTAGGTGATAAAGACTGTCTCTGCCTCGGTATTGACTGCATCATAATCCGCTATTTCGTGGCGTTTTGATTCCACCTTGTTATAGAGACGTTTCACCAGTTTTTCGTGGACTTCGGGGTCTGTTGTGTCCGGATACCCACGCTCGTCATGGGTGAGGCCGGTGACATGCACCCGGTGGCCGCTGCCGAACTGTGCAAATCCGGGGACACCGTCCTCATCTGGTTCGAAGGGGAGTTTTCCCTCGAGGAGTGGTTTTCTTGGCACGATATCGACTTTATCGGGGATGACTATCTTCTCCCGCATATGGCCGATGGTCTCGTCTGACATCACAAAAGTGGGGACCCGGAAACGGTCTGCAAGATTGAATGCCTTCGCGGTGAGTTCGTACATCTCCTGCACGGTCGACGGCACAACGGCAATCGTTGCCATATCACCGTGTGAACCGAAGCGGCACTGCATCATATCTCCCTGCGCAGACATCGTCGGCTGACCGGTTGATGGCCCGCCCCGCTGGATGTTGACGACGACACAGGGTGTCTCCGTCATCACCGCATAGCCGATGTTCTCCATCATGAGTGAGAATCCCGGCCCTGATGTGGCGGTCATGGAACGGGCGCCGGTCCACGATGCACCGATGATGGACCCCATGCTCCCGAGTTCGTCTTCCATCTGGATGAAGGTGCCTCCTCTCTTCGGAAGTTTCAGTGCCATTAACTCTGCAATCTCGGTTGACGGGGTGATAGGATACCCGCCGAAGAAATTACATCCTGCGGCAAGGGCTCCCTCGCAGCATGCCCTGTTTCCCTGCATGAACTCAATTTTGCTCAAAATTCAATCACCACACTTTCTTCAGAATATGGGTCTTCTTCGACCCAGTAGATGGCCTGGTCAGGGCAGATCATCTGGCATGCACCGCATAACTGCCTGCCGTAGAGATGTCGCAGGCGGCAGTTGGTGCATCGTTCCGGCCTGTCAAGGATGGGGATTATTATGCCCCGTTCATTGAGTTTCCTGCCTTCCTGAAATATTTTATATGGGCAGACGGTGGTGCAGAGGTTACAGCCCTTGCACCGCCGTTCATCGATCATTAGTTTCATCCGGCACGTCCTGTTTATAATATTGTTCCGATCATTTACTAAAGGTATCGACAGTCACAGCTGATTACCCAGACTGGTAAAGAATCAGAACATTTTGTCAAATATTTTCTCTGCCTGCAGGCGGACGTCATGGAAGAGGTCGCCCCCATCTGAATCGATTGCAACAGTCAGAGGAAGGTCTCTGCATTCAATAGCCCAGACGGCCTCGGGCATTCCTAAGTCTTCGAAGAAGACTCCCTTCAGGGTCATCCGTGAAGCCGCAAGGGCCGCACACCCGCCGGTGAAGGCCAGGTAGACTCCTCTGCCCCGCAGTTCCTCGCGCACCGTGTCTCCCATGCCGCCTTTGCCGATGAGTGCCCGTACGCCTGCATCGAGGAGGAATCCGGAGAGTTTGTTCATCCGTGCGCTGGTGGTAGGGCCTGCGGCGATGATGGTGTGGTCCTTCACTACCGGCCCGCAGTGGTAGATGACAGCTCCCTTCGGGTCAAAGGGAATGCCTTCCTTCATCATGCGGAGATGGGCCTCATCGCGGGCGGTGTATATCATCCCTGAGAGAGATACCCGTTCGCCTGCTTTGAGTGTGAGGACCTCATCTCCCAGGGGTGTCTTCAGATTTATCATGGATAGTTCACCTCAACCGTGGCCCGCCGTGCGGCCCAGCACTGGACATTGAGTGCGACCGGGAGGCATGCGGTGTGGCACCCGCCCTCGCGAATCCGTACGCCGAGGCAGGTCGTTTTACCGCCCAGTCCCATCGGTCCGATGCCAAGGGCGTTTACCGCGTCATAGATCTCCTGCTCGAGCCTGCTCATCTCCCCGAGGGGTCTCAGGAGTGCTTCTTTTGCAAGCGCTGTTGCTCCGTCTGCAGTGGATCCTATGCCGATTCCCAGGATGACAGGAGGGCAGGGTTTTCCACCGGCATGCAGCATGGTCTCGGTGATGAACCGGGTAATCTCCCCTTTTTCAGATGGCAAAAACATCTTTAGTGCAGATACATTCTCTGAGCCGGCACCTTTCGGGAGCACGGTGAGGGTGAACGTCTCCCCTGGTGTAATATGCACTGCAGGCATTCCCATTCCGCAGTTATCCCCGGTATTCTCCCGTGTGAATGGGGAGACAACGTTGGGGCGGAGGGGAATCTCTGCTGTTGCCTGCCTGACGCCGTCCTGCACGCCTTCGGTGATGGCGTCTGTGAACGGGACATTCGGTGGGATGGTGATGTAGACGATGGGGACACCGGTGTCCTGGCATATCGGGACATTTCGTCTCTCTGCAGTTTCGATGTTTTCAAAAATGGCTTCCAGTTCGCTCTTGGCAACCGGGTTGTCTTCTGCGGCATATGCTGCCCGAAGTGCTGCTTTAACATCGCCCGGGAGGTGTGTCTCTGCCTCTTTCAGTGCGGCGGTGGTTGCCTCATGGACAGCAGTACGCAGTTTCTCATGATCTGTTAATTTGGGCATGAATATTTCCCCGTCCTGTATACACCTGTTGAGATGTGGACTGTTTGATAATTAAAAAAAGTATATATCCCCTATGGGGGGAATATGCAGTATTAGTTCTGCTTTTCAACGATGACTCTGCCAGGAGATGGAAGCTTGTAGATGCCGTGCTTCATGATTACCTTTACCTTGTCTGAGTTTGCCTCAGTGGTGTAGCAGGTAAAGATCTTCTGGTTTACTTCAACACGTGCTGCACTGCCCACCGGTTTGCCAAATGCCGATCTCATTCCCTGTGAGACACGGTCAGCACCGGCACCGGTTGCCTGCTTGTTCTCACGGAGAACATGGTGCGGGTAGGTGCGCAGCTTGAGGTGGAAGTTCATTCTGCCGATATCCTTGACAAGCTTCCTGTTAATATTAATACGGGCTGCTTCCATTGCGGTATGGCGAATCTGACATTTCTCATCGACTGTAATTGAAACAGCAACCGGGAACTCCGCCTGCAGATTGCCCATATCGTACTGCACAACTTTGCTTCCTGGGACACCGCCCATATATTTTCGGCGAGTGTATGCTCTCTTTTTAACCGATCTGTACATTACTGCTGGTTTTCGGACCATTGCTAATATCTCCTCTATGAATAAATGCGCTATAAAAAATGGAAATATATCCTTATATAACTTACCGAATGGTTGCGCTCTTTTCCATTGATTCCAGGATATGTTTGCGTAACTCCGCAAATTTTGGTGCGGTACGGTGACGCATACGTGGCAGATCAACAGATATGACCTCTTCAATTTTACCGGGTCTTGGGCTCAGGATAACGATTTTATCTGCAAGAAACACGGCTTCGTCCACGCTGTGTGTCACAAATATGATGGTCTTCTGCGTCTCTGCCCATATCTCCAGGAGTTCGCGCTGCATCACATTTCTGGTCTGTGCATCCAGTGCGCCGAAGGGTTCGTCCATCAACAGAACCTTTGGCTCGTTGGCAAGAGCCCGTGCAATAGCGACACGCTGGCGCATGCCTCCTGAGAGTTCGTGCGGGTAAGCATCCCTGAACTGTTCAAGGTGGATTATTTTCAGGTATTTTTCTGCTTTCTCCCGGCGTTCTGCTTTTGGGATGCCCTGCATCTCAAGACTGAATGCGATGTTGTCAATGACACTCTTCCACGGGAAGAGGGAATATTCCTGAAAGACCATGCCACGGTCGGTATCGGTCCCCTCAACAGGTGATCCGTTGAGGAGGATGCTACCTTCGGTGGTGGTTTCAAGTCCTGCAATGATACGCAGCAGGGTGGTCTTTCCACACCCGGATGCACCGACGATGCAGATGAACTGCTTCTCTTCGATCTCCAGGTTCACGTCTTTGAGGGCGACGGTCGGTTCTCCTTCGTCACGCACAAAGAGCTTGGTTACATGCTGAACTGATACAACTGCCATTCTGTATGTGTCACTCCATATTGTTCTGCCATCGGACAGTCTGTTTGTTCACATAATGCCGGAAGAGAATATCGATTATAATGCCGATGACACCGAGAACCAGCATATAGACGACCACACTGTCCATCTGGTGGAGGTTGTAGTAGGTCCAGAGATTCTTTCCCAGTCCGTATTTGCCGGTGCCTGCACCGAATATCTCAGCACCTACGAGGCACATCCATCCGATTCCCATGGAGACGCGGATTCCTGCTGTCATCTCGGGGATTGCAGAAGGAAATCCTATCTTCGTGATAAGGGAGGAGTTCTTCGTGCACCCGAGCACCTTCCCTGCTTCAATGAATACCTTTGGCACATTGCGAAACCCGGTATAGGTATTGATGATGATGGGGAAGACGGCACCGATGAAGATGATGAATCCTGCGGCGGCATGTGTGAGGCCGAACCAGATGATGGCAAACGGGATCCATGCAAGTGGTGGAATGGGGCGGATTATTTCGACAATCGGGTTCAGAGCGATGTCGATATCACGGAACCAGCCCATGCAGATCCCGGTCGGAATGCCGACAATGAGTGATGCTGCCATGCCAATCGCAAAGTGATACAGGCTCACCGCGATGTCTTCAGGAAGGGTGCCCCGCGAACCAAACATGTCTGTTATGAATGCGGCGACAACCTCGGTGAAACTGGGCAGTTTAAACGTGTTTCCGACTACGTAGACGGCAACAATCTGCCATATGATGATGACCGCCGCAACTGAAGCGAATGGTATCAGAATGTTTCGGTAGGTGTTTTTTTTTGTTGTACGCATTGGTGAATTCTCCACGGTGCGTACCGGGGACATACTGTTCCCGGTCTGTTCTCATGAATTGTGCAGGCAGGGAAAAAAAAGGTTAGGCTTCTACTACTTTCTGGTAGAAGGACAGGTCAAAGATCTCATCTTCGGTGAGCGGATGGTCAATGTAGCCGAGGTCTGCCTGGACCTTGGTATAGTCAACAACGGATGTGATGATGACTGAAGGGTCTGTTATCCAGCGTCCGTCCCAGGTGGCAAACGAATCTTCGATGACTGCCATGTCGACTTTGTTCATGTCGTGGTAGACTTGTGCAGCCTCTTCCTGGTTTGCGATGGTATAGTCTGTTGCACGGATGTGGGTCTTTATAATCTGATCAACCATGTCGGGGTGGTTGCGAATGAGGTCACCTGAGACAACGAGGACACAGCAGGCGTGGTCTTTCTCCATCTCGCCGGACTGCACAGCAACGTATCCGTTTCCTTCAGCAACGATGGTGGCTGGTGCCGGGTGTGGGAGGAATACTGCGTCGACTGCACTTTCTGAGATAGCGACAGTTGCGTCACCCGGGCCCATGGCGCGGATGTCGACGTCAGTGTCTGGGTTGATGCCGTTTGACTGGAGCCAGTCACGCAGAAGGGTGTCCTGGATGGTGCCCGGCGGGAAGGTGGCGATGGTGAGTCCTTTCAGGTCTTCGGGACTGGTGTAGGTGATTTCAGGCCGGATGACAAGGTCTGATCCCTGGACCTGCACAGTAGCGACTATTTTTGCGTCAAGGCCGGCTGCAAGCGCTGAGATCACAGGAGCTGCACCAACATATGCAACATCGATGTCGCCTGCGAGCATGGACTGCATCTCAGGTGCGCCGGTGGGGAATTTGTGATCTTCAATGCCGGTGATGCCAAATGGTGCGAGGTCCTCTGCCCACCATCCCTTATCCTTTGCAAGCATGTATGCCACCTGATGAGTTGACGGTTGGTAGCCGAAGGAGAGGGTGTCTTTCTCAGTTTCTGCTGTGCCGGTGTCAGTGCAGCCCGCCACAAGCAGTACTGCTGCAATGGCACAGATGGCCAGTATAAAGAGTCCTTTTGATTTCATGTCATGTTCTCCTGATGTATGATTAATTATATGTTGTTTTTCCGGGTATTATTAAATACCTTCCGTTTTTGGCATAACTTTGTCCACATGGGGTAAATTACAGTTTAAGTTGGACATAATGTTGGCTCCTGGCTGGTGGTATAGGGTATATTTCCTGAAAATGCATTGCTTTAACATTTTTCCTTTCATATACGTTAGGCAGGAGTATACTGAAAAATGTCGAGCGATCCGGTGAGGAGGGGGCGGCTTACGGGCGGACGGCCCGCTGAAGTGGCTGCCTTCCTCTCGTCAATGGATGCAGATCGGTGGATTGCTGATGCAGATGTCAGGGTGGATATTGCCCATCTCCTGATGCTGGATACGCAGAATATCATCGAACGGGATGCGTCATCAGCGGTCATGGCCGCACTGCTTGGAATGTATGAAAACGGTGTGCCGGAGACGGTCTTTGACGACGAGTACGAGGATGTGCACGCTGGTATTGAGGCATGCCTTATCGCTGCCTCAGGCATGGATAAGGGCGGACGGCTTCACATGGGGCGGTCACGCAATGATGAGGTGGCGACCTGTATCCGTATTCGTCTGCGTCAGGAACTGCTCGTACATATGGAAGGGCTTTCCTCCCTGCGTGCGGCGCTCTTAGAGCAGGCAGGCAGGCACACCGGGACGGTGATGCCGGGATTTACTCATCTCCAGCATGCCCAGCCCACCACACTCGGGCATTATCTCGCAGCCTATGAACAGGCACTCTCCCGTGATTTTGAGCGTCTGTGGGATGCCTATGGTCGGGTGAACCGGTGCCCTCTCGGTGCAGCGGCGTTTGCCTCCACCGGCTACCCGATTGACCGGGATATGACAGCCGGATTACTGGGGTTCCCGGAGCTGGTGCTTAATACGATGGATGCAGTCTCTGCACGTGATTTTGTGATAGAGGTTACTGCTGCATGCACGATTCTCATGTCCACGCTCTCCCGTATGGCAGAAGAGATTGTGCTCTGGAGCTCTGCGTTTGTCCGGTTTGTGACACTGGACGATGCCTACTGCTCGACCTCCTCGATTATGCCGCAGAAGAAAAATCCTGACACCGCAGAGATCATACGGGGCAAGAGCGGTGTCGTCGCAGGCAGCTTTACTGCGGCATTTACCACCGTAAAGGGACTGCCGATGAGTTATAACCGTGACCTGCAGGACGTGACCCCCTCCCTCTGGCGGGCAGTCTCCGAGTCCGGCGCCTGTGTCGGCATTGCAACCGGTATCATTGCGACCGCCACCTTCCACCCGGACCGGATGCGTGAAGAGGCGGGGCGGGGTTTTTCCACCGCGACTGAACTCGCGGATGTCTTAGTGCGGGAGTTTGGTCTCCCGTTCCGGGCGGCCCACAATATTATCGGGCGTGCGATACGCAGTGAAACAATCACCCTTCCGGTCCTTGAAGCAGCGGCACAGGAACTTTCCGGCATCTCTCTTGTTGAACGGGGACTGACTGAGGAGCGAATCTTAGAGGCACTGGATGTGGATGTAAGTGTGCGTATGCGCAGTGCCCCCGGCGGCCCGGCACCACAGGCAGTGACAGAGGCGATCGCGATACAGAACGTGACACTCGAAGAGGACCGTATATGGATCCGGTCAGAAGAGGGACGTCTGCAGGATGCAGAAGATACAATGATCCGCGATGCACGGAAACTGGTTGACGAATTATGATGGAATCAGGAACGCAGGTGACCTGCAGATATGCGGGTACTGACTTTGACGCTACATACATTACCGACCGCGACGGAATGGCGGTCATTAAACTGAACAATGGATACAATATCGGTGTTGACCCGGCATGTCTGACTGTGGTCGCCCCGGCAGAGGCAGTGAAAGGAGTGGGTATGGTCGTCAAACAGGACACCTCTCTCCCTCAGCTCTCCATCATCTCCACCGGCGGGACAATTGCAAGCCGGGTGGATTACCGGACGGGTGCGGTGACGAGTCAGTTTACGGCAGATGATATCATGCGGGCCATTCCCGGTCTTGCGGATATTGCACAGTTCCGTTCAGACGTGCTGGCAACCATTCTCTCAGAGAATATGACGCCTGCTATCTGGCAGACGCTTGCGACAAGTATCTGTGATGAAATAAAAAACGGTGCCGAGGGTGTCATGGTGACACACGGCACCGATACACTGGCCTACTCGGCTGCCGTTATCTCCTTTATGCTGGACACACCGGTGCCCGTGGTCTTTGTCGGGTCTCAGCGTTCCGCTGACCGGCCGTCAAGTGACAATGTGATGAACGGCCTTGCGAGTGCTGCTGCAGCGACTTCAGACCTTGGTGAGGTGGCAGTGGTGATGCATTCGTCCACCAATGACGACACCTGTGCTATTCACCGTGCAACAAGAGTGCGTAAGATGCACACCTCACGGCGTGATGCCTTCCGGAGTATCGGGATGGCGCCGGTGGGGTCGGTGGCATACCCCTCTCTTGATGTGACGCTTTCAAAGGATGCGGTGCGCAGGCGGCCGGACACCGAGCCGGTGCTTTCCGCCCGTCTTGAGGAGAAGGTCGGGCTTGTCACCTTCTATCCCGGTATGAACCCTGACGTGATTCATGCGTTTGAGGGATACCGCGGTCTTGTGGTCTCCGGCACCGGTCTGGGGCATACCTCTGCTCTGGTGATTGAGGCACTTCGTTCACTCACCGATGCAGGAACCGTTGTGGTGATGACTTCCCAGTGTCTTAACGGCCGTGTCTGTGACCGGGTCTATGATACCGGTCGTGACCTTTTAGCCGCAGGTGTGTTAGAAGGTGAGAATATGCTGCCTGAGGTGGCCTATGTCAAACTGATGTGGGTCCTTGGGCAGACAAATGATACTGAAGAAGCGGCCCGCCTGATGGCAACGCCACTGCGTGGTGAGTTTGGGAGGTGTTCTGATAATGGATTTTGATTATGCGGCACTGGGCCTGAAGGCAGGTATTGAAATTCACCAGCAGCTTGACACGGCAGAGAAACTCTTCTGCCACTGTCCGACCGTCCTTCGGGATGTGGAGGAACACAACGGTGAGTTCTTCCGGTATCTTCGGGCAACGGTCTCTGAGATGGGTGAAATTGACCGGGCAGCACGTGAAGAGATGATGGTCATGCGCCCGTTCTCCTACTACGCGTATGACACCACCTGTCTGGTGGAAAATGACGAAGAGCCCCCGGCACCCCTGAATCCCGAGGCGCTGGAGCTGTCTTTGACCATTGCAAAGATGATGGGTATGACGCCTGTTGAACAGGTGCATGTGATGCGCAAACTGGTCATCGACGGTTCCAATACGAGCGGGTTTCAGCGCACCGGTCTTGTGGCACTCAACGGGACTCTCCCCACGGGGGAGCGGATTGAGTCCATTTGTCTCGAAGAGGAGGCCGCCCAGCGTATCAAAGACCAACTTTTCTCCCTCGACCGTCTCGGTATCCCTCTGGCCGAAATTACCACCGCACCGGACATGCACACGCCGGAAGCGGTGAAGTCTGTTGCAGCCTATATCGGGATGCTGCTGCGCTCAACGATGCAGGTGAAACGCGGTATCGGGACCATCCGGCAGGATGTCAATGTCTCTATTGCCGAGGGTGCCCGTGTCGAAATAAAGGGCGTGCAGGAACTTCGCCTGATAGATGAAGTGGTCAGGCGTGAGGTGCAGCGACAGGTAAATCTCGTTGCCATTAAGGACAAACTGCTGGCACGCAATGCTTCGGTGGATGAGGGTTCTCATGATGTTACAGCACTCTTTAAAGAGACTGGTTCATCTATCCTGAAACGGGCCAAAGCCATTCACGCGGTGTGTCTCCGTGGATTCGACGGTCTGGTCGGTTGTGAAATTCAGCCCGGCAGACGTCTCGGGAGCGAGATGTCCGACTACGCCAGGAAATGCGGCGTGGGTGGACTCTTCCACACCGATGAACTCCCTGCCTACGGCGTCACCGAAGATGAAGTTGCGGCACTCAGAGAGGCTGTCGGTGCCGGGCCAAACGATTGTGTGGTGCTTGTCGCTGACACAAAGAAGAAGGTCATCTGTGCCATCGGGCAGATCCGCCGGCGTGCGGAGATGGCTTTCCTTGGTGTGCCGGAAGAGACGCGCAAGATGCTGGAAGAGGGCAGCTCGGCGTATATGCGCCCACTGCCCGGTGCGGCCCGTATGTATCCGGAGACTGATGTCCTGCCGGTTACCGTGACCAATGCGTATTATGACGCCCTCGTTCTGCCGGAACTCCTTACTGACAAGGCCGGCCGGTATGTGCAGGAGACGGGGCTGGATGCATCGCTTGCCCGCCAGATGGTCTACTCCCGGCGGTGCGGACTCTTTGAGGAGGCTGTCGGCCGGGGCGTGAAGTCCGCACTTGCGGCGCACACCCTTTTGGGAACGCTGAAGGAACTCTCCCGTGATGGTGCTGATATTGCAGCAGTGCCGGGTGAGGCACTCATTGACCTCCTCGTGCGCGTGGAGACAGGTACGGTTGCAAAGGAGGCCATCCCGCCGGTTATCCGTGCCCTCTCCAAAGGGGTGGATCTTGGGGTGGCCATCAGTGCAGTCGCACCGTCTGTCAGCAGGGAAGAGGTGCGTGCAATCATCTGCGCTGCTATTGCAGAGCGTGAGGAATTTGTCCGTGAACAGGGCATGCGTGCAGTAGGGCCCCTGATGGGAGTTGTGATGAAAGAACTTCGTGGACGGGCAGACGGCAAAGTTATATCCGAACTGCTGAAAGAGGAAGTGGGGAAAGTTGTCTGAGGGGGGGGTCGCCCCCCTCGGTTACATTTATCCGTATCCCTGTGTTAATTAGTAAGGAGTTGTTCTATGGGAAAAACAGGTACCACAAAGTGGACGCAAATTAAAAGCGTAACGGGTCAGGTCAGACTTGTCCCGGGAAAGGAGACTAATTATAAGAAACCCGGTCCAAACCAGCGGTTTAAAACCGGGAACCAACTTAAGAAAGCCCTGAAGGCAACACAGGATGATGGCCGCAGGGGTGGACGCGGTGGACGTGGTGGACGCAATGCACGCGGCCGTGGCAGAGGACCTGAGAATGATCCTCGCTTCCGCAGGAGAATTCGCCGTTCCCCGGCATCCATTAAAGGCTCCAAATAGATAATATAGATAGTGGGGTACGAAAATTATCCCTCCCATTTTTATATGAGATTATCGGTAGGTTTTGTGATGAATGCAAAAGAAGCAGTTGCAGAGTATCAGTTTTCTGAGCGGTCAAAGTCTGAACTTATAGCCGCATCACAAATTGTTGCAACATTATATGATTATAAAGGTGCAGAGAAAGTCGCTGCAAAACACGTAACGACGAATTTTCTGGAACTCTTCCGGTCGAATCTCATGCTTGGATTCAATGTGACGAAGAACATAAATTTCCAGAAGGCAGCAGATCGTGTGGGTGAGGCAATCTCCCGCATTGAGGCAGACGAGTTCGCTGAAGCATCCCGGAAACTTGGTGATGCAGTAAGCTTTACCACGACTCCCGCACAGGAAGCATGGGAGTTCCTTTCTAAAAATGAATTCATCTGATTTTTTCGGATTTCTGCGGACACGTTCATCTGTCCGTGAGTATTCGGACGAAGAGCTTACGTCTGAAGAGATAGCCGCAGTTACCCTTGCGGCGGAACGGGCCCCTTCTGCGGGCAACCGTGAGGCGTGGGATGTTATTATTGTAACAGACGAAAGTGTCAGGGAAGGTCTCTCTGACGCGGCGTATCAGCAGCAGCACCTGCTTCAGGCACCCTGTGTCTTTGTGGTCTGTGCAAATTATATCCGTTCGATGTCACAGTATGGGGAAAGAGGCATTCTCTATGCGGTGCAGGACGCAACCATCGCTGCGACATATATGATGCTCGGGGCACATGCGGCAAATCTCCACACCTGCTGGACAGGCGCCTTTGATGAGGAAGCGGTTCGTGAAGCCCTGGGACTTCCGGAGCATGTACGTCCGCTGGTTCTTCTTGCGGCAGGAAAAGGTCATCTGCCCCCGTCAGCCGCCGGCAGGATGCCCATCGGTGAGCATGTACACGAAAATATCTGGTAAGAGGTAAAAGAAAAAATGAGTGATTATCACGTTATACTGGAGTCCGGATGGGTTGTCCGCGATGTGGAAACCCTTGACGATGCCATTGGCATTGCAATATCTGAGGCTGGAAAAAGGCTGAATCCGAAAGCCAAATTTGTTGAGATTGAGATTGGACAGGCGATATGCCCGTTCTGTGAAGAGGGATTGAATAATGCTCTCATCGTGGCAAACATTGCACTTGTGGGGCTGACGCTTGAGATGAAGGTCTTCAAGGCAGAGTCTGAAGAACACGCCGAACGTATTGCAAAATCTATTGTCGGAGGCGCACTGCGCGATATTCCGCTGAAGGTTCTTGAGGTTGAACTGATAGCATGATCTCGGTTGTGGGTCACACCACCACTGATCATCTCTTTACCGTTCCTGAACTGATTGCAAAGAACCATTCCACATTTATTACTGCACACGAGGTCTTCTATGGGGGAGGTGCAGCAAATATTGCAGCAGGTATTGCCACATTAGGCGGTGTTGCAGAACTGGTAACAGCGGTCGGAGGCGATTTTGCCGGGAGCGAGTATGATCACTGGTTGGCAAACCTTGGAGTTTTGCGCCGTTTTATCGTGAAACCGGAGATGCACTCTTCGACCTGTTATCTCTTCAATGACGGGACCGATGATCAGGTCACCTACTTTGAGTGGGGGGCATCAGAGGCACTCAATGATGCCGAAGCGCCGGTATTGGACCGTGTGCATCTTGCGCCGGGTGAGCCTGATTTCTGTGTTCGTGTGGCAGAGAAAGCATCCTGGGTTTCGTTTGATCCGGGGCAGGATCTGGTACGTTTTTCCCGTGACCAGATTGCTGAAATCCTGAAGCGAACAGACCTGCTCTTTGTAAACCGTCACGAGGCCGAGGGTATCTGTGCAATTGGTGGTTTCTCCCGGGAAGCACTGATTGCAATGGTGCCGCGTGTGGTGATTACCATGTCGGGTGATGGCAGCCTCCTCTACCAGGACGAAGAAGAGGTGCATGTGCCGGCGGTGCCGGTGACGCTCGCTGACCCGACGGGTGCAGGGGATGCCTTCCGTGCAGGGTTTTTAACGGCTGAAAAACGGGGATATGACCCGGTGACGGCAGTTGAGATCGGCACTACCGCGGCTTCATTTGTGGTGGAGAAGGCAGGGTGCCAGACCAATCTCGCCGACTGGGAACGGATGGCCGCACGTTACCGGACGCACTTTGGTGAACTGTCTTCCGTTCCTGCGCCCTGAAAAAATATCATATTCCATATATAGGCACGGATCAAACTTTGCAAGATACTACCCGGGGGTGAAGAATCTGACAGAAAAAGGCAGCAATAATGCACTTGAGGATCTCTCCCGCTACATTTTTGCAGCGCCCGCATGGCCGCGTTCGGTTATGATTATAATTCTTTTTGGGATTGTTATAGACGGGGCGGGTTTCATCGGCGGGCGTAATTACCTGTTAGTATTCGGGTTTCTGGGGTATGTATTCCCCGCACTCTTTGCGTTTGTTCTGACCAAACCCTGTGTGGAGGGTGTTGGGGGGAAGATTACCTGGAACCGCTCGGCACTTCTCGCAATGGCGTGCATGGTTTTCCAGGTGATTGTGAGTCTCCTCTTAACCTTTTTACCGTACCCGAATTTCTATTCAGTGCTCTTTGCAGTAGCACTGGGGGTGGTCTTCTCCGTCCGGTTGATTGTCCTCGCGGGGATTGCTGATTACCGGATGAGTCGGATGGTGCCTGCGGCAGCCCTGCAGAGTATGGCCGCAGCGGTGACGGGAACATATTATTTCGGGATGGACTTTCTGTATTTTGTGCTCGCGCTGCACCTGCTCTTTGGTTGCGGGGTGCTGCTCTTTATCTGGCTGGTGGAACGGCCCCTGAAGAAGAACTTCCACGTTAGTGCCCTGCACTTCATTAATGCGTTTATTGCCCACAATACCGACGGGGACAAAGCGCTGGATGATTTCTTTATGGAAGTAGGTGAGGATGTCTATGTCCATCAGGCGTCTATCTTTTTTTCCCGTGTGGGGCGGAGGGATATCACGTTCACGGTGCCAAACCTGCATCCCGGCCCGATGGGGGAGATTGGCGGGGCGAATCTGCCGAAGGTGCTCCACGATATGCTGGGCCCGGACACCTTTGTTGCCCATGGCTGTGCGACGCATGACTTCAATCTTATTTCAGAGAGTGAAGTGACTCTGATGGCGGATGCGGTGAAGACATCCCGTCGTGATGCGGTCTTCTCTGAAGGGGCGACGGCTTCGCGGCGGTATACCTGTGGGACGGTTGATATCTGTGCCCAGGGATTTGGTGACTCACTGCTGCTGGTTGCGACCCGGTCGCCGGAAATGACTGAGGATCTGGAGTATGCAATCGGGCTTGCGGTGATGGCGGAGTGTCAGGGGCATTACCGGCATGTGGCGTTTGTGGATGCTCATAACTGTATGATGGACATAACTGAACCGGTCGTTACGGGGTCACTGACTGCCTATGAATACTGGAACGCAGCCCAGGAGGCATCGGTCGGGCGTGCTGCAGCGCCGGTCTCGGCCTTTGAAGCGGGGTCGGCCCACCAAACGGTGCCATTTACCCGCGAAGAGGGCTTTGGCGATCTGGGGATTATGGCACTCGTGGTCCGCGTGGAGAATCAGGTGACGGCTTATGTGCTCTTTGACGGCAATAATGTGGAGCACGGTGTCCGCGAGGTGCTGCGTAATCATCTGCTGACGGTGGTCGATGAGTGTGAGATTATGACCACTGATTCGCATGTGGTGAATACACTATCCGGTAGGAATCCTGTGGGCTACCGTGTCACCGCTGAGGACATAATTCCTTATGCAGAAGACGTGGTCCGTGCGGCTGTGGCTGACCTCGCACCGGCAGAGGCTGCAGGCGGCACCGGTTGGGTTGAGGGTGTGACGGTCTTCGGGTCGAACATCATCTCCAGGCTTGCAAGCACGGTGAATGCGGTGCTCACCTTTGTTGCTCCGCTTGGGGTGGCGATTTTGATCTTTGCATTCCTGCTCTCGATTGTGGCGTATCTGGTGCTGTTGTAGGTGTGGATCTCCTGTTTTTCTGATGGGCAGATTATTGCCGATACTTCACCCATACCTTGGAAAAATAATACTTTTCAGGCGTGTCTTTGCATTTTTTTATCGAATATTACCTGTCACCCGATCCGGAAACAGCAAATATTGCCGTTATCAGATAAATCAATGCGCATTTATTGCACAACGTGAACATTGATATATCAAATCAGGATCCTCCCTGAAAATCTATTACATTGCTCTCTGAATCAAGCGATGAGCGTTTCCCGGGGACAAATGCGGGTGAATATTTTGAAAGTAAAAATAATAATTATAGTAGCCATCCTCCTTTTTGGGTTATGTGTATCCGGGTCTGCACTTCCGGAAGTGAATGCGACACCGGTGGGAAATAATTCGCCACAACCGACAGAAGATGACTCAGTGGTATCCGTTATTGCGGAACCAGACAGCACATTACCCGCGATGGAAAATAATTCGGGTATTCTTTCCACAGCACAGCTATGTTTTGATACCGTAGAGGCGGCCGCTGTCCGGCCCATTATCCATCCGGCACTCTGGAGTGTCTCCACCATTCCAGGAGACGGGAACTATAGCGAGATCTCTCTCATTCCCGAAATCGGCGATGGCGATACCATCCGCATCTGGGGTGCTGAGGGCCACACCTATGAGGGCGGCGTCACCATATCAGCACCAAATGTTATCTTAGAACAATGGGAAGGATCTCCGGTTCGTCCGCTGATTACCGCCACAACGGACAAAACGTCGACACTAACCATAACAGCCAATAATGTCACCTTACGTGGCCTGGACATCTCAAATAACCATCATTCCCCTGTCAAGGGTGGTGGGGTCTTTGCCAATTATGCCACACTGACCATTGAAGACAGCATCATAGATAACAACACCGCCAGTCAGCAGGGTGGCGGAGTGTTTGTTTATATAAGCAGTACGCTCATCATCAGAGACACCACCATATGCAACAACACCGCCGGAGTTAATGGTGGCGGAGTGTTTGTTTATATAGGCAGTACGCTCACCATCAGGGACACCACCATACATGAAAACACAGCCAATCTCGGTGGTGGGGTCGATGCAGAATCTGCTACTCTTACCATTGAAAACGCTACCATACACCACAACACAGCCTATCTCGGTGGCGGGGTCTATGCAAATTCTGGCCTGCTCACCATCAGGGATGCCACCATATACAACAACACAGTCAATGATGGCGGCGGCGGGGTCTATGCCCTGGGGGCCACATCAACCATTGAAAAGACCACCATATGCAGCAACACAGCGGAAAATAATTGTGGCGGCGGGATTTCTGTCTCTGGTGGTACGCTGGCCATTGGAAACACCACCATACATGACAACACAGCCTATGGTGGCGGCGGGGTCTCTGTCTCTGGTGGCACACTGACCATCGGAGACACCACCATATACGACAACACAGCCAATTACGGCGGTGGGGTCTATGCAGAAGATAGCGGACTCACACTCAGAAACAATTTCTTCAGTAATGAGATGAATTTCGATGCATATACCCGATCATCATATGCCTGGGATGTGGTCTTTAACCAGACCCTGCTTCTGAAAGAGAATATTGTCGGGGGGCCGTATTGCGGGGGAAATGTCTGGGCCAGTCCGGGAGGCACCGGCTTTTCAGAGACTGCTAAGGATGCCAATTTCGATGGCATCTGTGATGAAAATATCACGTTTACTGAAATGAGTTTAGGCACCACCGTCGGCACCGACGAACTTCCCCTTGTGTATAACAGCTCCCGCGGGACACTGACCATTGCAACAAATCCTTCCGGGGCAATCCTCTTTGTGGATAAAAGGGATATCAACCGCACCACAGATGCACCGGTCGCCCTCTACCTTCCAACAGGAACACACACCATTCTGGCAAAGAAGGATAATCTTGTCAATACCACCAGAGTGACCGTCAGTGCAGGGGAAAAACGTGCCCTTGCTCTTACGCTTGAGGAGGCGCAGATGACTCCCGTCATCTCTGCCAGTCCCTTACAGGGTCTCGCGCCATTACATGTTGTCTTCAATGGCAGTGCAACAGGAAATATTGAAGCAGACACATGGAACTGGACTTTTTATGATGGTAAAGCCACCTCCCAAAATACCACACACACCTTCAGTCAGGTCGGAATTTATTCGGTTGTGCTGAATGCCACCAACACTATCACCGGATTCTCAAACGAGACCTCCCGGAACATAACAGTCTTAATGTCTGAACCGGTGCTGGCACTATCTCCGGATGCAGGAGAGGCACCTCTGTCCGTAGCGCTGAATGTCTCATGCAGGGACGAACCCACCGCATGGAACCTGTCTCTGGGAGATGGCAAATGGATCAATGCGACCAGTTCGGATGTGCTCAATCGCACCGTCACCTACCCACAGGCCGGTGAGTATACGCTCACCCTGGACGTATCTGCGAACGGTTGCTCGAACGAAACGTCACAGGCGATAACTGTCTCAATGCCGGAACCGACCCTCTCTGTTTCACCGGTTTGTGGGCTCACTCCACTGGATGTCAGGATAGAAGCAGCAGCAGCCGGGCAACCCACTGCATGGAACCTGTCTCTGGGGGACGGGAACTGGATTAACGCAACCCGTTCGGATGATCTGAACAGAACCGTTGCCTATCCGCAGGCCGGTGAGTATACGCTTACCCTGAACGTATCTGCGAACGGTTGCTCGAACGAAACGTCACAGGAAATAACCGTCTCAATGCCTGAACCTGCCCTCTCCGTTTCACCGAAAGAAGGAACCGCTCCACTGGATGTCATCATACAGGCATGGCCACGAGGAGGACAACCCACCGCATGGAACCTGTCTCTGGGGGACGGGAACTGGATTAACGCAACCCGTTCAGATGATCTGAACAGAACGGTTACCTACCAACAGGCAGGGGACTATACCCTCACTCTGAATGTATCTGCGAACGGGTATTATAACGAGACATCCCGGGCAGTAATGGTCTCGATGCCTGAACCTGTTCTCTCCGTTTCACCTGATCACGGATCCGCACCACTGGATGTCAGGATAGAAGCAGCAGCATCCGGGCAACCCAGTGCCTGGAATCTCTCTCTTGGTGATGGCAGGTGGATTAACGCAACCCGTTCAGATGATCTGAACAGAACGGTTACCTACCAACAGGCAGGGGACTATACCCTCACCCTGAACGTATCAGCCAGCGGCTATTCAAACGAAACGTCACAGGCAATAACGGTCTCGATGCCTGAACCTGTTCTCTCTGTTTCACCGAAAGAAGGAACCGCACCACTGGATGTCATCATACAGGCATCTTCACCCGGAGGACAACCCACCGCATGGAATCTCTCTCTGGGTGATGGCAGGTGGATTAACGCAACCCGTTCGGATGATCTGAACAGAACCGTTACCTACCCGCAGGCAGGCGACTATACCCTCACTCTGAATGTATCTGCGAACGGTTGCCCGAACGAAACGTCACAGGAAATAACGGTCTTAATGCCTGAACCTGCCCTCTCGGTTTCACCGAAAGAAGGAACCGCACCACTGGATGTCATCATTCAGGCATCTTCACGCGGAGGGCAGCCCACTGCATGGAATCTCTCTCTGGGTGATGGCAGGTGGATTAACGCAACCCGTTCTGATGATCTGAACAGAACGGTTACCTACCAACAGGCGGGGAACTATACCCTCACTCTGAATGTATCTGCGAACGGTTGCTCGAACGAAACGTCACAGGCAATAACAGTCTTAATGCCTGAACCTGCCCTCTCTGTTTCACCTGATCACGGATCCGCCCCACTGGATGTCAGGATAGAAGCAGCAGCAGCATCCGGGCAACCCAGTGCATGGAATCTCTCTCTTGGTGATGGCAGGTGGATTAACGCAACCCGTTCAGATGATCTGAACAGAACGGTTACCTACCAACAGGCGGGGGACTATATCCTAACTCTGAATGTATCTGCGAACGGGTATTATAACGAAACGTCACAGGCAATAACCGTCTCGATGCCTGAACCTATTCTCTCCGTTTCACCTGATCACGGATCCGCACCACTGGATGTCAGGATAGAAGCAGCAGCAGCATCCGGGCAACCCATTGCATGGAACCTATCTCTTGGTGATGGCAGGTGGATTAACGCAACCCGTTCAGATGATCTGAACAGAATGGTTACCTACCAACAGGCAGGCGACTATACTCTTACTCTGAACGTATCAGCAAATGGGTATTATAACGAGACGTCACAGGGAATTGCCGTATCAATGCCGGAACCGACCATCTCGCTGTCACCTCAAACAGGAATAGCTCCGCTGGATGTCAGAATGGAAGTCTATTCATCAGGACAGCCAACCATGTGGAACTTCTCGTTTGGCAACGGCACGTGGATTAATGCGACCAGCCCGGATGAAATCAACCGAATGATTACCTACCCGGAGGTTGGTGACTATACTCTTACTCTGAACGTATCAGCCAATGGGTATTATAACGAAACATCAGAGGTGATAACGGTCTTACCTCCGATTCCCTCGCCAGGATCAGGGAGTGCTTCCCATACCGGTATTGGTTCAGTATCTCATCTGAAAGCAGGTGACCGAACCTCAATGACATTTAAAAACACCGCAGTGACAAAAGCCATGATTCTCCCTGCGGCAGATATATCGGATCTGATGATCACCATCGAAAAGAAATCCGGCCCTGGAAATGGCATTTTACCTCCCGATGCACCGATTTACCAGTATGATCTCGTGCACCTCTACAAAGCAGATGCCTCTGACATTGCTGAGATCACCTACACGTTCAGCATACCGAAAGACTGGCTTACCGAACGAAACGCCATTCCATCATTGTGGTGGTATAATGCAACCGCAGGGGAATGGACGGAGTATTCCGCTGAAATAACCGGCGATGACGCCCGGATAGTTATTGCCGGGGCAACTTGTCCGGGCACCGGGTGGATTGCTCTTGGCGGTGTGTCTGGCGACATGCCGGGTGCCGGAGAACAGACGACACCTGACGATTCCCTTACACCGGGAGATTCGGGATCTGTCTCTACCGCTGAAGAACCAACGCCGATGCCGGAAGAAACCACCTCACCGGTTGGATATGCAGGTATACTCATGGGGCTTGGAGCAGCAGCACTTATCCGGCAAAAAACGAGAGAAGGGTGAAAGTGGTTTTTTCCGGAAATCATTTTTGCATGTCATCGTTTTTTTACAGAACGTGGCAGGGCTAATACCACGGTGTGATTGTTTCGATGAGGGAGGAGACAGAGGAGTGTGTGATGCCGGACGGGGACTGCTTCTCATGCTCATTTTGGATGTATACCTGTATGGGTGGGTATCCATTCGCAATCTCCTGAACGTGTCGTATGTATGGTGTCTCACTGAATGTGGGGGGTATTCAGTCGGGAAAATGCTATTTTTTCCTTTGGATGTGAATAGTTTGCACAATTTTGTTCCTCGCGTCAATAACGGACGATATTCCAAATTTTGGGATAATACGGGTACATTGAAGGCGGTTTATCCGGTGAAGAAAGTCTTTAAATATTTTGTCAGGCATGTTCGGGGGTATCTTTGTTATATCCGGCTGGTGCCTGGATGGCCACTTTGGTACAGCCATTTCGGTACGAAAGTGTCGGATATGCAGGAGAGGTGTTGTAAAAAATGTTACAAAGACCGTACAGATGGTCAGTCTATGACGAGTTTGAGGATATGAGGAAGCAGATGGATCAAGCTCATGAACTGGGCATCTTCGTCTGCGTTTTCTTCCCTGTCTTCTCTTGCCCTGCCTGAGAGTGAACAGCGTCCGGAGATGGTGCCCTTCTTCCGTGAAGTGGGGCTGGGTGAATTCCAGGTGGATGTCACCCAGGATGAAAATGAGGTGATTGTCGCGGCAGACATGATGCCGGGGATTGAAAAGGAGAATATTTCGATGGAATTGCTCTCGCCCCGGGCGCTCCGGATTACCTGTGAACGCAAGGAGGAGCGGGAAGAGAAAAGGGGAGAGGAAAGGGAGGAAAGGGAGGAGGGCAGGTATTTCCTCCATGAGCGGAAGTACGGCTCAATCTCCCGTGTGGTGCCCCTGCCGCGGGCGGTGGCTCCCGAAGGTGCGAAGGGCTCCTTTAGAAATGGGGTGCCTGAAGTCAGGCTGCCGGTGAGTTCCCTTGAGACGAAGCGGCAGATTGCGATTGATTGATTGATTGATTGATTGATTGATTGATTGATTGATTGATTGATTGATTGATTGATTGATTGATTGATTGACGGAATTTACGTTGCAGTTCACGTTGCAATCGACTCTGCACTCAACTCCCCAATCAACTCTGCAGTTTACACTGCAATCTGCTTTTTTTCTCCGTTTCACTCCACCACATTTTTAGCCATGTAAGACAATGTATAATATCCAATGCTCCGGTATGGAGTGAATGGCGTGTATGTACTGCATAACGCGTATGGATTGCGTGATATGTATGGAATGCATGGCATCCATTGGACGCACTGAAATTATTTCCCGTTACTCCTTTGTATGAGTATTCCGGTTCTTTCTGTGCGAGGGTAGCCAAGCCAGGCCAAAGGCGCTGGACTTAAGATCCAGTTACGCAGGTATTCGAGGGTTCGAATCCCTTCCCTCGCATTTTAAATGCTGAATGTTATTTTCGTACATGTCCGTATTTTGATTTTATTTTGGGCAAAAATCTGGCATCAGATGTCTAATGGCGCTTAAATATGTCTGAAATCCCCTAAATGCTGCTCCCCGTCCCGGAAAATTACGTCCACACAGACGGCCGGAGCGGGCCGATCTCACCGGCATCCAGCCCATGCATCCCCCCTAAAAACCACGTCAATGGCGACCCCATTATACTCTGTAATCCATCGTTCTTTTCACCAAATAACGTGTCAGTAATCATATTTTTTCGGCACCAAAAAAGAGCACAAAAAACGTCCAATTCACTCTCAGTTTCCCCGAAACAGAGGGACAGAACAGTGGGTCAAAGGATTGTCAAAGGGGTAAAAAACAGGGGGATGCATTACCCCCGTTTCCCTCTGTTTCACACACGTTTGCATAACTTTGGATAGATTTTCATAGCTTTGCAATCTGGTTGCAACATTAAATTCTTGGTATAAATGCCTTAATCACCAATTGGGCATTACATTAGTGATTCCCCGCCATGACCGAATGCCGGGACACTTTTTCCTCTTAATACGGCGTATCCCCGGCACTATTATTTTGGCAGAATCTCATCATCCCCGGTATATGCGGAGAGGATTGTGGTCAGGCTTTCATCAACCGCTTTTGTAATAAAATGGGAAAATGGTGTGAGATCTCCGGAATGTCCCAGTTTTAAGTATTGATTGTAGATTTTCCGGTCTTCTCTTTTTATCAGGACAGTAGGATAGTCCCGTTCGAGTAAATACAGATTGGTAAGGAGACGGGCAACCTGGCCATTCCCATCGGTGAATGGATGAATTTCAACCAGCTGCTGATGCAGAAAGGCTGCAGTCTCTATAGGGTGCAGTTTGCTGTGCTCCACATTTGAGAGCAGCTGATTCATCCGTTTTGTTACCTCCGGCCAGTTGGGAGATGACTTTGCACTGCCGGCCCCTTTGATATTTGTCCTCCGGTATTTCCCGGATTCTTCAGAAACGGACTCGGTAACGACCTCATGAATCTGCTGAATGGTGGCATGGCTTATCGGTGCCTCTTCTTTTGCAAGCGTTTCTGTCAGTTCAAACGCCTTTGCAGTATTGGCTGCCTCACAATTTTCCTGACGTGAATTATCTTCTATCGTCACCCCTTCGGTGATGATGAGCTGTGTCTCCGTGAGGGTGAGGGTATTTCCCTCTATTGCATCTGAATGATACGTGTGCAAAAGCACCGCCTCTTCATGTATTTTATGTGCAGCATCTTCCGGAAGAGGAGGCATGGAACGAAGCCGTTTTCTTTTATCCTCTATTTGGAGCAGAAGTTCTGCCTGTATTGTATAGATATCGGTATGAGCCATATGTTACATTATCAGATACCACACATCATAAAGTATGTTGAAACTACCGGACAAACGGTTATTTCTGTTCAGACATGAATTCCCATCAGAAATGATCCTGGGGAGTATTTTCTGGATATCCGGCTGAATAATTGAGCAATATAATAATTTCAAAAAGAGAGTTGGTCTGCAGTATGGTACGGACCCCATACGTCTGAAGCAGGACCTTATTCGTCCGAACAGTTCTGTGTAATTCAGTTTTTCAATTTCGAAGGAATCAAAAATATAATCTGGTTATTGTCACAGTTATAAATATGAACAAAAATACTGTCCTGAGGGCAACTATTCTCCTGGGAGTGGCAGTTCTGTTGATCCTTAGTGCTGGGTGCACCACTGGTGCTGATGATGTCATAGTGGATGTGACATCAGATGAGTCATACAATACCATCAGTGTAGGTGAGATTGCAGAGAGCCTTAAGGATAATTGTCAAATTACCGCTGGTTTAGATCTGGACAGTACGACATTTTACACTGATTCGGTCTATTATTACGGGATGACGAATATTGACGGGCCGAATGGCACGAACATATTCGGTGATTCCCCGGAACAGAATCCTGCGTTCATAAGTGCAGTCAATAATGAATTTGTGGGATATTATATGCCAAAATATGCTGCGATAGATGTCGTTCAGATGCACCAGAATCGTGGCGACAAAGTGATATTCATCACAAAGAAGCGCAGTTCTCCGGATGAGAGGATATCAGATTATATCAGTGTAATATTTGGCATTGATTCCCCGATTGTCATTTTTACCAATGGAACGTCGAAGACACCTTCCATAAATGAAGAGAATGTTTCTGTCTACTATGGAGACTCGGATGGTGATATCACTGATTCACAATCAGCGGATCATACCTGCACACCATACCGGTTTATGCGAAATAAAATGACCCTGCAATACAATGATTTAAACTATAGTCCGGGACAGTATGGCGAAAGTGTCATAGAGAATTCAGATTATTGAAATTCTCTGTCTCTCTTTTCGTCAGATCTGTTGTTTTTTGTTGTGAGCGGATACCAGTCACCGGTCATTTGCAACACATATTCTTTACTGTCAGATGGTGTGGTCATATTCTCACCTGTTGGGTGTTGTGGCACGCAGGGACTGTCTGTCTCACTGCATATCCCGTCAGGAACAGGAATATGAACAAAATTAAGCTTTTTTCAGTTCGAATCGTAAACAGAGATTCTCCTTTCAGGATTTATCATAATTACTAAATGAATTCCATTCCAAACGTATATACATGGACGACTGTGACCATGCATTTGTTTCGTACTATCAGAAAGTCGGCAGGGCATATGGCATGGATGATCTCTCTTCAAAAATCTTTGCTCTTCTTTTTGTAAGTCCGACTGAAATATCCCTTGAAGATCTGGCAAAAGAGACGGGATACTCACTCTCATCCATCAGCAACAAGGCAAAAATGCTTGAAATGAACACCTGGATCACCAGAGTCAGAAAAGCCGGTTCAAAAAAGGTCTATTATTATACGGAAAAAGACATGATGACAAGCATTCTTCTGATGATGGAGAAAATAGGATCTGTTGAAGCAACAACAGCAAAAGCCGAGATTCCGGCAATCATCAGCCATCTTAAATCTCATGATCTGAGCGATGAGGAGAAGAAAAAGATTGAAATTCTCCGGATATACCTCCATGATATGCAGGAAATTGACAAAATGATTCAGGAGTGGAGAGATCTGGTTACGAGAATGCGGAATCAGTAATCTTCGTTCTGTTTTTTATAGTACATACATGCCTGAATCAGCAGGTATTTACCTTTTTAAACTTTTAATTAATAGTAAAAGTTTGGTGAAATATGGCTTCAGTATCGATATACACCCTCACACATTTTCCTCAGATTCCCGGTAAAAATTGGAATTTTTTTGCGTCCGATGATCGCAGAACATCCAAAAATCCCCGGTGTATATTTCATCAGGAACAGGTTGTAAAAACAGATCACGGGGTAGTTATGGTATGACAGATTCCAAAATAAGTCAGATAATTACAGATCCCCGCCGCCAAAAACTCCTCTTAGGGGCAGTCTCTCTCGGGGTAATTATGGACGGACTCGATGGCTCGATTGTGAACATCGCCCTCCCCCAAATCGCCACGGATTTCAACACAGACGCCGGAACAATTGCCTGGGTCATCATTGCCTATCTCCTTATGATGGCCGGTCTCCTCCTTGTCTTTGGAAAGATCGCAGATCGTGGCCTCATGAAAAAGATCTTCATCGGTGGATTTATCATATTCACCCTGTCATCTTTCATCTGCGGTATCTCCCCTGATTTGAACATCCTCCTTGCCGGTCGGGTTATCCAGGGACTCGGCGCAGCCATGATCGCTGCTGTAGCGCCGCTTATCTGTGTTCGCTACCTCCCCCCACACATGCTCGGGGTTGCCCTTGCTGTCATCGCTGCCTCAAATTCAATTGGCTTTGCGGCAGGCCCCCCTATTGGTGGAATCCTCACCCAATATCTCTCATGGCACTGGATCTTCTTAATCAACATCCCGATAGGAATCATCGGAATTCCCTTTATCTACAAGGTCATTCCAAAAGACCCACCGGCAGGAGAAAAAGTTCCATTTGACTACGCCGGAGCGGTCACGCTGTTTGGAGCAATGGTCTTTGGCATATTTGCAATCAAGGAAATTGCAGTTTTCAGCATAACCGATCCGCTGATTCTTGTCAGCACAACACTCTGCGTGATATTTTTATCACTCTTTATCGCGAGGGAACTGACAACACCATCGCCATTCATCAATATACGCATTTTCACCAAATGGCAGTTTTCTGCTGTCACTGTGGCATTTCTCCTCATCAACATCGTAATCATGGGAGTAATATATCTTCTGCCATTCTATCTTTCTGCAGAAATGAATTTTGACATGGCAAAAAGCGGCATGTATCTCTTAATTCCCCCGTTGGTCACCTGCATCATCAGCATCCCGTTTGGCAGATTATCGGATATGTACGGGCGCAGGTGGTTTGTTATCGCCGCCTGCCTGCTTTTAATCGTTTTTAATGCCATATATGCTGTGATTCTGCCTGAAGCAGGGACTATTCCTCTGATTATTGCGCTCATATTAATGGGAACTGTCTTTGGGATTGCTTCCGGACCGGCCCCAAGCAGAATTATTGAAACCGTTCCAAAAGGTGAGGAAGGTACCGGTTCCTCACTTATGATTACCGCTATTTATCTCGGCGGGGTAATCGGAACCGCACTCTATGCAATGATCTTCACCCTCGCAACAGCCTCAGACGGTGTGGTGGCGTTTGCCGATCTCGATTCCGCAACCTTCCTTTACGGGTTCCACGTTACGATTACGGTCGGCCTCATCATTTCCGTGATTCCGCTGATACTCTCTGCAATTGTAAAGGATGAGAAAAAGGTGTACAAATGATTACATTTCTTATGTTCCGGCAGATTGCCATAGGGCAACCTTACGGAGCATTTCCCTGCGTAGTGAAGGAGAGGTGAAAGATGCCTTCCTGTGCCATCTTTCAGGGACTCGACCTGTCTGATAGTGTTATTGCCCGGGAACTGATGGAAACTAAAAAACCTTACTATTGCAAATATTGCCTAATCCGGGATCTTCCTCCCGGAAATAAAACTCGATTCACTCCTGATGGATTTTAGAGCCTGTCTGGCCAGTTCAGGACTGGATGGACAGACTCCTGCGCATCCTGATGTAAGTACATACCTAATATCCCCTGCCCCGGTAAAAAAACGTATGAGAAGGAAGATCTTCTATTTCAGAGAAACAGGAGAATGTGATTTTGTTGTTAAAGAGAAAACCGCCATTATACTCGTCATTCAGGTATGTTATCAGGTGGATACCCGGAATAAGGAACGTGAAATAAACGGGCTTATTGAGGCAATGGATATGTTCGGACTGAAGGAAGGCTACATCCTGACCTTTAGTCAGGAGGATGAGGTACATATCGGAGACAAAAAAATAATCCTCACTCCGGCACGGGAATTTTCGTTTGTACGAACTCCCTGATCTGCATCTAAAAGACAAATGATATGTCTGGTACGGCCGGGATGTACCTGAATCAGACGAAGCCCCCCTTCACACATCCGGTAGACACAAATGAAGGCTGGCATCCCCCACCCAAAACCCGGCCACCATACAACCAATACTATTTCCCACATTTATAAGCGGTGAGCACCATACTTCTCTCAATACGAGTCGGACAGATGAGATCAGACACAGGAACCCGTGAACAATTTGAACATAGTGCTCTGTCCATTGCTGGTGTACGGCCGGTCAATGAGGATGCATGGTGCATTGCCCCGGTTTATGGGGGACTGGTCTGTGCCGTTGCTGACGGGATTGGTGGTCATGAAGCAGGAGACGTGGCATCTGCACTTGCCATCCGGATATTCGGGGAGACGCTGCGTGAGGCGGGCATTAACGCAGGGGATACTGATCAGGCAGCTGAGATCCTGAAAAGGGGCCACACTCTTGCACACGAAGCTATCCGGGAACAGGCCACCGGCAAGCGTCTGGGAATGGGTACGACGCTTGTGTCTGCATGTTTCGGGGGAGGAGCCGTCGCCCTTTGCAATACCGGGGATTCACGCTGCACGCTCATACGTGCAGGAATGGTATGTCCGCTGACAAAAGATCACTCATTCGTGCAGAGTTTGGTTGAGCGGGAGGTTCTTACGCAGGAAGAGGCATCATCCCATCCAATGAAAAATATCATCACCCATTCGCTGGGTGCTGAATTTTTTGCTGAATGCACTGTCCATTCCCTCTGTGCCGGTGATACACTGGTAATCTCCTCTGATGGCCTGCATGACTATGTCTCACGAGAGACTATGACTCTCGCAGGAGAAGCGCTTACTGCAGATGATGCAGCATCCACTCTCATGGAAGTAGCTGCCCGAACGTCAAAAGATAATATTACCCTGATTGTTGTCAGGGTGCACGGCGAAGCGATACGCCAGGAAAATGGTGAGTAATATGACTGATCAGGATGAGTATGCCAATGCAAAGACGGTGATGATGACCGAGGATATGGATTACTATGAGGACCTCTCCAAATACCTCAACGTGCTCTCGAATCCCGTACGTCTCCATATCCTCAAAATAGTCGAACACACCCCGAAAGATGCCAGCGAGATTGCCGCCGGGATTGGCACATCCTATGTGAATACCAAAAAACATCTTGAGAAGATGCTCACTGCTGGCATCATCACAAAAGAGGCAGGATTTGGGCGGGCCACCTCCCGCGGGTCGCTTCCGGTCTGGAAATACACTACTCATCCGGGAGGTATTGAGGAAATTATCCGTAACCTTGGACTATTTTCAAATTTAGATATTCATATCAAGGGAAGTGAGCTGGCCGCTAAAGTCGACGAGGCCCGCCGGATGGTATCCCGTGAATATGCAGGAGAAACCCCGGTAATCTTCGTTCTCGGCGGGTCGGCAGATGGGGAGACCATCCCCCTCTCCGAAGAGGTGACACGTATCGGGCGGGAGGAGGAACGCCTGGGTTTCCTCACAACAGAGAACGGAGCCTCCGTCATTCAATACGCCCCTCCGGGAACCGTCACCGGCGACGCTGCTATTGTCGTCCACCGGGATTTCGACCTTGTCACCCGCATATCCCGTCCGCACGCTGAAATACGCCGGAAGGAAGGGGGCTGGTATCTCACCGACCGGGGGAGCACCGGTGGCACCTATCTGAATGACAACCAATGCGACGCGAACACCGAGGTACGGCTGATGGCAGGCGACATCATCGACCTCGCCCGTGGTCCCCGCGGGGTCAGGTTCCTCTTCACCGTTGCAGAAGTGCAGGACGAAACAGACGAATCGAGACACTAGGTACATACGATGATGCGAAGGAAAGAGCGGTGCAGAGGGGTTCGGATCAGCAGAAGCGGCCGCTCTGTGCCGGTGCTTCTCATCATATGTCTGCTTGCGGCGGGACTCTTTTGCACGACTGTGGGTGCCGCATCCCTCACGGTCGGGGACAGTGGATACGCCACCATCACGGATGCCCTTGACCGGGCCGCCCCCGGAGACACCATCCTCGTTGAGAGTGGGACGTATCATGAATCCATCACCATCAGTGTGCCGGTGACCGTAACCGGTGTTGATACCGGAGCCGGAATTCCGGTCATTATGGCAACAGAGGGTGAAGCGGTTGTTGTGCTGGAAGCAGGAGGTACCACCATTGAAGGACTGTTTATCACCGGATCTGTCCCCTGCGGTATCTTCGTGCATTCGGATACCAATGTGATCACCGGGAACACTATTACCACCGCAATTTCTGAAACCGGTGTAGGAATCTGCATTTATGACGCAGACCGGACTCTTGTTACAAAAAATCACATTGAGGGGCAGCGTGTTGGTATCCAGATCCGGGAATCGGACGGGACTTTGGTCTATCTGAATGAAATCGCCTGCACTACCGGTGCGATATCCTCCTCTCCCGAGACCTCATGGACTGCACCTGCGATTGCCTACGAATATGCCGGCACCTCATTTGTGGGTGCGATAGGGAACCACTGGATCAGATACGAGGGAACCGATTCCACGGGTGACGGGATTGGGGATGAAGCGTATGTCGTATCACCTCCCACAATTATCCAGGTAAAAGCGTGGCAGGATGAACCCGGAAGGGGCTCCTTCGCCGGTCACAAACCCTCTGACCTGATGGATGAGATCACGGGAGGGGTGATTGTGGAGGACACTGCTCCGCTTGTTGCAGGTATTGAAGCATACACCCTCACCGAAACCATGGACATACCGGATGTGGTGCAGAGGCCGGGTCAGGGCCCCCGGTCTGATGAAGTGGCCAGTCCCTTCACGTTCCCCCGGGAACCCGGGTCACTTCTTTGGCCGGTATTTGCCTTTCTGGGTTCCCTTGTTGTTGCAGGTATTTTAACCGTTCTTGACCGCCGTGCCCGGCATGCGAAAGTCCTTGACCGGAGCAGGCATACCGTGCCGGTTCTAACCGCCGGGTACACGATCCTTGCGGTTCTCTTCAGTTCGGCGATGTTTCTTACCGGGTTCCAGTCCATGATGGTCATGGGAGTGATGCCGGTCGTAAATCCGGTCATTGTCGGACTGGCATTTCTCTCGGTGGCAGGGGTTATCCTTGGGGTAACCACGACAACGGAGCGGGCTCCCCGGTATCTCCTTGGTACCTACCTGATTGTGGCAGGTATTGTCGCGGTTATCTCCGCTGCCCTGATCCTGACCGGTACGGGTGTAGCAGGCGGGCCGGGCGGGTATATCCCCATTGTGCTCTGCAGTACCGCCGTTCTTCTCGGGCTCTATCACCGTTCCCGGTTTATTTCCGTCCCGGTATCAGGAGATACGGATGAGCGGACCCGCATCATTCACGAGGGTGATCCCTTTGACGAAACGCGGATTATGGACACGCAGCTGCGTGATGTTTATTTCCCCGCCACCCTGTCAGACCGCTACCGCGAGGTGACATTCATTGGCAAGGGCGGACTCGCACGGGTATTCCGGGCAGTCCGGCGGGAAGATGGTGCGGTTGTCGCTGTCAAGGTCCCGATCAGTTTTGATGAGACGACAGGCCGCATCTTCTTAAAAGAGATGAAACTCTGGGAAGGGCTTTCCCACCCGAACATTGTCCGCATCTGTTCGGTCAATATCCTGCCGGTGCCGTATGTGGAGATGGAGTACGTATCCCGTTCCCTTGCAGGCATTACCATGCCCCTTCCCCCTGAAGAAGCAGCGGCGATTATAGAAGATATTGTTCACGGCCTCATGTATGCCCATGAACACGACATCATCCACCGCGATATCAAACCGCATAACATCCTCATCGCTGAGGACGGCACGGCGAAGATCACCGACTGGGGTCTGGGGACGGTGATGGGCGACGGGCACGAGTCGTCCATTGTCGGTTTCTCCATCCAGTATGCGGCCCCCGAACAGATTGCCCCCCGCCGGTATGGGGATGCTGATACCCGGACCGATATCTACCAGACGGGAATTGTCTTCTACGAACTCCTGACCGGCCGCCGTCCGTTCGGTGACGGCGGGCTGGGGGAGATGACGGATGCTATTCTCGGGGAGGCTCCGGTTCCGCCCTCATCCCGTGTTCCTGCCGCAGCCCCCTGGGATGAAATTGTGATGCGCTGTATTGCAAAAGAGAAGGACGCGAGATACCCGACTGCCGAAGCACTGGAAGCGGCATTGCATGCCGTTTCAGGCGTTCAATGAAACCTCGCGGTTGCATGATACACCTCTCCCTATTTTCTTCATATATATCTGTCTGAGTGAGATGTTTCTGTTGTATACGAATACAGAGGCATACAGATATGAATTACAGAATAGGTGTCGCACTGCTCGTCATCATGGCAATGTGTGGCATTGCGGCTGCGGCAACGGATACCACATCAGACCCTTCATCCCAGATATCAGTGACAGGAATTACGAAATCTCCCGAGACACTGATGCCGGGTGATCAGGCATTTATTACCATTCAGATAACGAACTCCGGTGAGGAAAGCGCCTCCATTGACCGGGCGAAACTCTACACGAATGACCTTGTTGTCGTCAATGACGATGCATATGAGGTCGTTGGCGATATCGGCGGGAAGAATTCCATGGAATTCACTTTCCTTGTGGAGGCAGGACCTGCGGAAGGTATATTTTACCCGTCCTTCTACCTTGATTTTGGGACGTCCGGTTCCCTGCGGACTTCCATCCCGGTGATTGTGGATGACACCACTCCGCAGGTATCCCTGTTGGGAGTGCCGGAGACCTTCACCGAAGGAAAGACCGAAGATATCACGGTCCGTGTTGGCAATCCCCGCGATGGGAGTCTGAGTGCTGTCACGATTACACCGGTAACAGATGGCATAAAGAGTGACCAGACAAGTTACTTTGTAGGCGACCTCAAAAAGGACGAATCCGCTGAAGTTGCCTTTAAAATCACCCCGGAAGAAGAGGGTGACCTGACTTTTACCGTGGACTATAGAAACGGTGTCAATGAACACAGCACGACTGTCTCGATTCCCGTCACCTTCGGGACTGACAAGACGGCGGCTGATCTGGTGGTAAACGAGGTCGAAGTGACCTCGTCCGGTGGGACCGTGACGGTGTCAGGAGATGTGACAAACGCCGGTCTTGAAGAGGCATATTCTGTGATGGTGACCGTGGGAGACCCGGCAACGCCTACAAATCCGAACCCTGTTGCGGTCATCGGTGCCCTTGAACCGGACGACTTCTCCGGATTTGAAGTGACCTACACGATGCAGGGCGCAGGACAGGTGCCTGTCCTTGTCACGTACAAGGATGAGGACGGCAACATCTACGAGGAGGAATATATGGTCACCGGTCAGAGCGGTGCCAGTGCAGATGGCGAGAGTGCCGCACCTGCAGAGCGTGACGCCTCCGGTGGGCCAAGTGGTGCGAGAGGCCCCATGAGCAGCATGGGCAGCGGATTTGCGCAGATCCCGTTCATACCCATCATCCTTGGGATACTCATCATCGCAGGTGGTCTTATCGGATGGAGAAAAGGCTACCTTGCACGGGCACGTGACAGCATCCGGGCCCGTCTGCACAAAGAGAAGTGAAGGTGACCACAATGGACTCCACACCGGTTATTGCACTCGTTGATGTGCGCAAAATATACCCCCTCCTCTCCGGGGATGTCCATGCACTTGACGGCGTCTCCCTTTCTATTGCGAAGGGAGAGTTCGTCGCCATCATGGGCCCGTCCGGGTCAGGGAAATCGACTCTCATGAATCAGATTGGATGTCTGGACGTGCCCTCCTCCGGTACGGTGAAAATCGATGGGCAGGATATCAGCCAGCTCAGTGACTTCGACCTGACCGCACTGAGGAGGGATTCAATTGGCTACATCTTCCAGAAGTTCAACCTCATTCCCCTGCTGACGGCATTCGAGAATGTCGAATATCCGCTGGTTCTCAGGGACCGGAAATACGATGACACCGGACGGGTGCAGGCCCTTCTCGATTCGGTGGGCATCGACGCGGCGCTTGCCGCTCACCGTCCGGCGGAACTTTCCGGCGGCCAGCAGCAGCGGGTGGCGGTTGCACGGGCACTCGTCAATGAACCGTCGATTCTCCTCTGTGATGAACCGACCGGCAATCTGGATTCAAAGACCAGCACCCAGATCATGGAGATGCTCGCCCGTCTCAACCGCGAGGGGCGAACGGTGATCATGGTCACTCATGACGCGTCAACGGCGGAGTATGCCGACCGCACGATTATGATACAGGACGGGAGGATTGTATGAAAAAACCTGATATTATTCTCCAGCTCTCGGTGCGGAGTGTGCGGCTGAACCTCTTACGGTCGGTTCTTGCGGCGCTTGGCATTGTTATTGGCGTTGTTGCGATTGCGTCCATCGGGATGATCTCAGCAAATATGACCCTCTCTGTGACGGAAGAACTCTCGGCAACCGCGAATGTCCTTGTTGTCAAGCCTGACAGCGGGGGCGGGGGAGGCGGGTTTGGCATGGGGGGCGGAAGTAGTGATGAGGATGACTTCCTGGACCCTGACCAGTACAACGACATCAGAAAGGCTGCGGGCTCTTCGTATGTCTATTTCCTCTATTCAGAGAGTGATTCCATTGAAGCAGGCTCTGAAAATGGCCGCTCGACCATCTACGCGATGGACGATGAGGCGATGAAAGATGTGCTGACGCTTACCGAAGGGAGTTTTCCCTCCACGACATCACAGGTCGTCGTCGGCCCGGATTTCATTGAGCGCTACGACATCGAAGTCGGGAGCAAGGTCACCATCGGCGATGAGGATGATGAAGAAGGGGAGTCGACTGTCCGGGTAACGGGCATCCTCGAAGAACGGGGCATGTCGATGGATCTGAGTTCAGATAATGCGATTATTGCGACCGAGAAGTTCTTCACCGGCCGGTATGACAATGAGGACGAGTATACCCAGGTCAACGTGATTGTTGACGATATTAATGACATTGATGCGGTCACAGAGAGTATTGATGAATCGCTGAACAGGAAGGATGATGAGGTGCAGATACAGGACTCCAGCCGGATGCTTGAGTCCATTTCCTCAACACTGGGGACACTGACATCATTTGCTATCGGTATCGCAGGCATCTCCCTTCTTGTGGCGGCAGTCTCCATCTTCAATGTGATGATGATGTCGGTCACCGAACGGATACGCGAGATTGGTATCCTCCGGAGTATCGGGACGCAGAAGGATGAAATTTTGCGGATGTTTGTCTATGAAGCGGCGATCATAGGGGTCGTTGGGGCAGGCATCGGGGCGATTTTGTCCCTTCTCATTGGCTACGTGGTCGTCTTCGGGATGGTCGGGACGACGGAGTATTTCTTTGCATGGGACAGCATCATGAATGTCCCGGAAGGGATGATCATCGGTGCTGTCATCTGTGTCATATCGGGTGTCTACCCGGCATGGCGGGCGTCGAACCTTGACCCGATTGAGGCTCTGCGGGCGGAATGATCCGCCTGGGACGGGGCAGGCTTCAACCCCTTTTTTTGAGCATGAGTGCACCTGTGGAGGGCACGAATGCCTTCGAACACTGAGTATTGTCCAAAGTCTGCTTTTGGACCGGAAGGCCCAGCTCAAATATTGCCGGATACCCGTATCTTATATGTGTTCATACGGGGAGTTACTTCTATGAAATTGCGTGTCATTCTTGAACCCAGTGAGGAAGGAGGGTATACCGTATTTGTTCCGGCACTTCCTGGTTGTATCAGTGAGGGGGATACACGTGAAGAAGCCTTAGAGAATATCAGGGAAGCAATTGCTCTCTATCTGGAACCAATAGAAGATGACGGGATTTTCAGTGACGCGGCCGAACAGGTCGAAATTGCGGTATGACCAAAATTCCGGCTATCGATTATGATTCACTTATTTAAGCGTTTCAGCGGGATGGATGGGTTGTTGTCCGTCAGCGTGGCAGTCACATTCGTATGCAAAAAAACATACAGACAGAAACCCTGAAACTGACCATCCCTGCACATAAACCAATAAAACGTTCTACCCTGTCTCACATATTAAAACAGGCTCATATGGTTGTTGAAGAATTGAACCGACTATTGTGACTGGGGTTTTGATGGATTTCATCTGGTATGGTGTGTGCCTCTGGTGCTGCTCTTCCCATACAAATACGGTTATCGTGCAACCCTGCGGTTTATTCTTGTAATCTCCGCTATTCTTTCCATTTATCCTCCTATTGGAGTAATCTTTAATCAGAGGACGGGGCGTTGAATTCCCGTCCTGAATGGATGCTGAAAGGAGACACATTATGGAAAAACGTTCAAAAATATTGATTGCACTTGCCGGCTTTGCTGTGGTCTGCATAATCCTTACCTGCGGCTGCACCACACAGCCTGCAACGACTGAAAACACCGGATCCGCTGTTGTTCCCTCTTCCAATGAGGAGATAGTTGATGACGCACCCGTAAAGAACACCATTGCGACTGGTTCCGTCCCCGCCGATGGCATGCCGCCGGGTGAAACTTCTGAGATGGATAGCGAAAAAGTCTTGGAGATACTTCAGATGTTGAAGGAGAATGGCATTGACACCACTGAAGCCGAAGCAGCTCTTGAAGACGGCGATATGGATGCTGTCATGGCCTTCATAGAGGAGAACCGGTCCGCAGATGGTGTCCCCGGAGGCCGTCCGGACGGTCCCTCTCCCCAGCGGTAAATACCGAAATCGCGGTTTGTGAATATGAGGTGATTGTTGCCTGTCTCTTTTGGACAGGCGGGTTTGGCAGGCCGGGTCCTGGATGAGTTTTATTTGGAAATAAATCCTTCCCTGATTTATTTCGGGTGGAATATTATTATACCGGCAGACCTGAACTGTTTCTTTTGGTTTTGTTGAATCAGGGGTTTCATCCTCTGGTATATGTCCGGGTTTACCATATGGGTGAATATATATTTCGGGTGCAAACCTGTCCTCCTTTCGTTCGGTATTGTTTTGATATCCGGGAAACAGCCGGGGCATATCTTTCCTGCAGATGGTTTGAAAAACGGGCATACATTTAATGCAGAAAACAGCATTTTTCCGTCTCAGAGGAAGGGGGATGTCTGAAAATGTGGTTGCCATGCTGTGCGTCTGTCATTGCACCCTCATACAGAAACAAGATTTATATTACTATTGTCGGATGGCCGGCCTGGTGACCTGAACCGGGAGTGATGGATATGATCATGGTATTGTCGTGCAACCTCATGGTTGCAAAGTAATATTTTCCCTATTTTATGCATTTATACCCCTCCGCGTGAACCTTATGAACAGAGGCCCGGCGAGGTGTTCCACTCCCTGCCCGGACCCAAAAAACAGGAGTTTAAGAATGAATAAAAGTAGTAAAGTTGTATTGGCACTGACCGGCCTTGCCATGCTGTGTGTCTGTGCTGCCATGGCAGCACCGATGGGCATGGGCGACGGAGCGGGACGCGGTGGCATGATGACAGATGGTGATGCACCGGCAATGAACGGCGACGGACCTGCAATGGATTGCGACAGACCTGCAATGGATTGCGACAGACCTGCCATGAATGAAGATGCACCTGCAATGAACGAAGAACGGATGCAGGAAATGATCCAGAAGCTGCAGGCAAACGGCGTTGACACGACCACACTTGAGACTGCTATTGAGAACGACGACCGTGAAGCTGTTCACACCTTCATGCAGGAGAACCGCCCTGCAGATGCACCTGAACAGAACGGCGACAGACCTGCAATGAACGAAGACCGTATGCATGAAATGATCCAGAATATGCAGGCAAATGGCGTTGACACGACCGCACTTGAGACCGCTTTTGCAGATGGTGACCGTGAAGCTGTTCACACCTTCATGCAGGAAAACCGCCCTGCAGATGCACCTGAACAGAACGGCGACAGACCTGCAATGAACGAAGACCGTATGCATGAAATGATCCAGAATATGCAGGCAAACGGCGTTGACACGACCACACTTGAGACCGCTTTTGCAGATGGTGACCGTGAAGCTGTTCACACCTTCATGCAGGAAAACCGGCCCGCAGATGCAGGGAACGGCTTACACCGTGGCGGTCCATCCGCTGAGTAAAACCACCGAACCATTTCGAGCATTTCGAGCATTTCGAGAAAATAGTATACAGAACCAGACCTTCCATTCAATCCTGTTGTCACTGAAAGACACCGGGGCCGGATGGAACTTTTTCATACCAATCCCACCAAACAATCCCATCAAATATACTCTCAAAAACCAGACCCGGAAGACTGCCGGTTTCCCCGATCCCCTCCGATCACACACAGTGGGGACGGTCTCTTCCGGACAGGCTATTTTTAGGCAGGGGAAAATTCCTCTGATAATATCTGTTACCCTGTTGTTCTCTTTCTCCCCTCATAAACAGGGCCCACATAAAATATTTTAATACACGCACATTGCAGTGTTTTTCTTTATATACCAAACAATCCAATCAACTTCTGTGCACACGATTCCGTGCACAGGAGAAAATCTCCATGAAAGAAATCGAACAGGAAGTTCTCAACCACATCCCTGACCCGCTCGCAAAGCTCGT
>JAUVCV010000020.1 GCA_030595665.1 Methanogenium sp. | reverse complement strand
GTTTGGTGCCATGCCCCAGGCCAGCATCAGTTCTGCAGCGGGCCCGCTCACCGGTGCATCACCAATAAACGGGCTTATCACTATCACGAACTGTTCTTTGAGAGCGTCTTTTACTCCCTCACATTCCAGAATTGGTGAGATACTGGTGACCGGGTTTGATGGTCCTATTATAATTGCATCAGCATCGCGGATTGCCTGCAGTACCTGTTCGGTTGCTACTGGTTGCTCACTGCATCTTCTGATAATTGCATCGATAGACACTGCTCCCCTGTGTCCTACCCAGTATTCCTGAAAGTGCATCTCAGTGCCGTCACTCTGGATGCAGGTTGTAACTTCCGTGTCACACATCGGGAGAATAGTTGCATCACACCGGAGATGGGATGAGAGATGTTTTGTTGCTTCGGTAAGTGTCATTCCTGCGCGGAGCATCTCTGCCCGTGCAATGTTGACTGCACGGTCTTTATCCCCAAGGGTAACCGGTTCAGGATACCCAATCTTTTCCAGAAAATCACTGGTGACTGTGGTATCATCTTCAATGCCCCACCATTTCCCTGTATCAAGGAGGTTTGCAAAGAGGTACATTACCGTATCAAGGTCGGGGGAAAGGTGGCTGCCGGAGAACCACATATCCTCTGCCGTGTTTACAATAACTGTCATCTCATGGTCTTCCATGAGTGTCCGGAATCCACGCATCAGTTTCGGTGTTCCGGTTCCGCCGGAGAGGAATGTTATCATGTATGACACAATAGTTTTATCACTAAATATATGTTGATTCTTAACTGAAGGCAGAAATGAAGACAATTAAAGACCCTGTACATGGTCATGTCCGTGTATCTGACGACCTCCTCCCTCTTCTGGATGCTCCCCATGTTCAACGCCTGCGGTATGTCCGGCAGCTTGGGTTTTCCCATCTGGTATATCCTGGTGCAAACCATTCACGATTTGAACATTCAGTCGGGACGATGTACCTGGCAGGTAATATGGCCCGCGAACTTGGTTTAGACGCTGATGAATGTCTTCTCACAGAAGCGGCTGCGCTTCTTCATGACATTGGGCATGGACCGTTTTCGCATGCAACAGAACCGTTGCTTACTGAATTCTGTGGGAGAGGGCATGATGACATAGCCCCTCTGCTGATTGAAGATTTGACCCCCATACTTTCCGGCGCAGGAATTGACCCGGATGAGATTACGGCGATGGTGAACGGCACCCACCGATATGCGGGAATAATTCATGGAGATCTTGATGTTGACCGGATGGATTACCTGATGCGTGATGCACATTACACCGGTGTGCCGTATGGGACCGTTGATCCTGACCGGTTGATTCACAGCAGTGCAATAAATGATGAATATGGTTTATATATTCGTGAAAGTGGGATTCATTCCGCAGAATCCCTGCTTCTTGCGAGAACACTCATGCGCCCCTCTGTGTATTTTCATCATGTGTCACGGATTGCAGAGTCAATGATACTGTTGGCAAGTCTTGCACATGGCACAGCTGTGGGAGGGAATGCATATCATGAAATGGTGCGGATGAATGATTTTTCGTTTATTGCTGCGCTTCTGTCCTCACCATCAGAGGAGGCTGTCAGCCTGACACAGCGAATTCTGGACCGCCACCTCTACAAACGTGCAATCTATGTGGGTCAGGACCAGGTTAATGCAGAGGGATATTGGGAGGGAATCTCTATTATCCGGTCACGGGAAATTGCAGGAGAGATTGCTGCAGAAGCAGGGGTTGATGAAATCACTGTGCTTGTGGACATCCCTGCCTTTCCCTCCGAGATGCGGATGGGTGTCAGGGTCGAGGACCATTATGATCTGAAACCCCTTGAAGAAATATCTCCCCTCGTGACTGCCCTGAATAAAGCCCGGAAAGGGCAGTGGCGTCTGGGAATATATACCATACCCGGTCAGCAGGATGCCGTTGCGGATGCAGCAGGCAGGGTATTATCAATCAAAAAACCAACTAAGCAGGACAGACTAATACTATAGGCAGGCCGTTGAAGCATGAATAAAAAATTTGTTGTGGCAGTTACCGGTGCAAGCGGGATGGTGTATGCACGGCGCCTTCTGGAAGTTCTCCAGGATAAAGCAGAAGTGCATCTTATTATCTCGGATGTTGCACACGAAATTGCAGAGTACGAAGGGGTGGATTTCTCCGGGTTTGACGTTGTCTATGCGGATAATCACAATATGTTCGCCGATCTTGCAAGTGGGTCATTCCGGTATGACGGGATGGTTATTATTCCGTGCAGCATGAAGACGCTTGCTGCCATTGCATCCGGATTTTCGGATAATCTCATTACACGAACAGCGGATGTCTGTCTGAAAGAGGGAAGAAAATGTATTCTGATGCCGCGTGAGATGCCCCTTTCGCGGATTCATCTGAAGAATATGCTCGCTCTTGATGAGGCCGGGGCGACCATCATGGTCATCAGCCCGGCATTTTACACGCGGCCACAGTCTATTGACGATCTGGTAGATATGGTGGTGGCCCGCGTCCTTGATCATATGCATGTCGACCATACACTCAGCAAACGATGGAGCGGTGAATACGAATGAGAAATTTTATTGAGAAAATGCGGGAGGAAGGCCGGGTCATTGATATTGAAGAACCCTGTTCAACCGTCTTTGAAGCCCCGAAACGGGCCAGCGAGACCGATGATCTGATCTTCTTCCATAAACTGGATGGTGACAAAAAGGGTGTGATGAACGTGACTGCATCGCGTGCGTCCCTTTCCTGTGCACTGGGAATTCCTGAACCTGATATTGTGCCCCGCCTGGCAGCAACCGGGCAGAATGGTGCGATTACTGAGGGGGCCTGTCTGAATATGAGTACACCGGATCTGGGCCTGCTTCCGGTGATGAAACATTTCCCCCTTGACGCAGGGAGATACCTGACGTCGGCGGTTGTCTTTTCGCACTATGGCGGCATAGAAAATGCATCCATTCATCGTATGCAGGTGTTGGATGAAACAAGACTTGCTGCCCGGCTGGTGGAGGGGAGGCATACGCACTCTCTTCTTCAGGATGCCCTTGCTGATGGAGAACGCCTGCCTGTTGCGATAACAATTGGCACTCATCCTGCAGTGACTTTTGCATCATGCACCCGTGTGCCGCAGGGAAAGGAGATGCCGTATGCTGCTGAACTCCTGGGCGGCGAGATTGAACTGAACACCTGTTCAAACGGTGTGCGTGTGCCGGATGCAGAGATTGTGCTGGAAGGATATATTGGTGGCGAAACCACTGAAGAAGGCCCATTCGTGGATATCACCGGCACCTATGATCCGGTTCGGCAGGGCCCGGTGATTGAAATTACCGGGATGCATATGAAGTATGATGCCATCTATCATGGGATTCTTCCGGCCGGAAATGAGCACAAAATCCTGATGGGCATGCCCTATGAACCAAAAATTTTTCAGGCGGTTGCAGGAGTGACACGGGTGAAAAACGTGGTTTTGACAACCGGCGGATGCGGGTATCTGCACGGCATTGTTCAGATTAAAAAGAGCACGCAGGGCGATGCTAAAAATGCGATTATGGCGGCCTTTGCTGCCCATACGTCCCTGAAACATGTGGTGGTTGTTGACGAGGATATCAATCCGTTCTGTATGGAAGATGTGGAGTATGCGATTGCAACCCGCGTGCGTGCGGACCGTGATGTGATGGTTATTGCAGGAGTCCGTGGTTCCTCTCTTGACCCTTGCCGTATTGGTGATGGGACCAATGTGAAGATGGGGATTGACGCAACAATGGTCATGGGCGAAGAAGAGAAGTTTATCCGGGCAGAATGGGACTGATATATAATGTACCTTGATTCAGATGACGAAAAGGTTCTTGCGGGAGAATATGGAGAAACCCGCAGGAAAATGATGGAGATTCTCGTTGCTCTTGGGAAGGTATTCGGGGCAGAGAAGTTCGTGCCAATTGCGAGTGCACAGGTGGCCGGTGCGTCATATAAGACGATAGGAAAATGGGGACTTGAATGGCTGAGAAGTCTTGATGCACGGGTGGCAGTGCCTGCTGTGTTAAACCCAATCGGGATGCCACGTGAACGCTGGCAGGAGATGGGTATTCCGTCTGATTTTGCGGAAAAACAGAACGCTGTTCTGGATGCATACCGACAGCTTGGGGTTAAACTGGAGTGCACCTGCACGCCGTATTATATCAACCGGACATCCTATGGAGAACATATTGCATGGTCAGAGTCGTCTGCGGTCAGTTATGCGAACTCTGTCATCGGTGCCCGTACAAATCGTGAGGGGGGCCCGTCTGCCCTTGCTGCTGCCATTATCGGGAAGACCCCGTATTATGGCCTGCATCTCTGGGAGAACAGGATGCCGCAGGTGGCATTCCGGGTTGAAGCGGATGAGACACTTCATGCCCGCCATTACGGTGCTATCGGATATCTGGCCGGAAAGGAGGCGGGAAACCGTGTGCCGTTCTTTTACGGATTACGGCCGAACCGTGACCAGCTGAAGGCACTTGGTGCTGCAATGGCAGCGAGTGGTGCGGTGGCACTGTATCATGTTGATGGTATCACCCCTGATTCCCGTGTGCTGCAGGGACAGGGGACAGATATTTCCGTCCTTGAAACTATCACCATCACCGGGGAAGAGATTGAGGCACTCTTTGAGGAGCGGACTGTTGATGCGGTGGCAATTGGATGTCCGCATTGTTCAGAAGATGAACTTGAGGAGATTGCAGGTCTTCTGAAAGGAAAAACAGTGACAAAACCGCTTTACATCTTTGCTGCAAGAGGTGTGGCACAGGCACATCCCAATCTTGTGGGAACAATTGAGCTGTCGGGTGCAAAGGTATGGGAGGACACCTGTATTGTTGTCTCACCCGGAATGGATCACTTTGATTCAATAATGGTCAATTCAGGGAAGGCATTTGCATATGTGCCTAACATGTGCGGCGCAGAGGCAGTTCTCGGTTCTACTGGGGAATGTATTGCTGCTGCACTGGGTGAATAACCCACTATCACTATTTTTCACATAGAGATTCGTCCGGATAATTTGTCGTGTGTGGCAGTTGTCATTGGTTCATGTAAATGGAATGCAAAAAAGTCCATCTACTCAAATTATGGGGCTAAATTGGGGATTTTTTTGAGCTGATGAATGAAAATTCTTAAATTGTTATATATGTGTCTTAGCTACAAAAAACGGAAGATACGGATCACTATAAATATGATTATATCCGGGGGATAAGCCTGAACCAGCAAAATTTGGCTATAAAAACGAATGGATGTTTATATCAGGCTTAACACAACATAAAATAATATATTCTTAATCATGAGGGGCTGTATTTGGGGGTGGAGATATAATGAAAGTGATTGTCAGTTACTGGTATAACAAGGGGGTTGTTCTCTGTAATGCCAATATGCATGAGAAAGCTTTGTACTGCTTTGACAAGGCCCTTTCCATGGAAAAAGATAATGATCTTATATGGTTCAGACAGGGGATTGCACTTTTTCATGTAAAAAAACTGCAGGAGGCGATCTCAAGTTTTGACCATTCACTTTGGATAAATCAGAATAACGCCGCAGCCTTAAACAATAAGGGTGTAGCCCTTTCTGTTTTGAAAAGATTTGGCGAGGCAGAAGAATGCTTCAGGAAAGCTCTTGATTTAAATCCAGGGAATCCCGGGGTTAAGATCAACAGAAATATTTCAAATGAAATGAAGCAAACCGAAAATCAACAGAGTCGGGGAGAAATAAATGAGAATTTCAGTTTATGTTAATGATGAACTCGGCGCAAGAATAGATGCTGCTGCTGAAAAACTTGATATTAAAAAGTCAGAATGGATCCGGATAGCATGTACAGAGTATCTTAGTGCATCAGAGTCTGGGAGATGTGTGGAAGAAACCGGGCTGGATTCCTTTGACAACGAAAATAACGAGATTATCGAAACTCAGAATAAAGAAATATTACAGTTGAAAAGAGAGGTTGAGACGCAAAAGGAGATTCAGGATGCGTACAACAAACTTATCTCTGAAAAGGATCAGCGCATCGACGATATGAAAGAGAGCATTTCAAGAATTGAGGCGATGAGTATTACAACAACAGATCAGATTGCCTCTTCCAAGGATGACAGAATAAGTGACCTGGGCCAGATGATAGAGCACCTTCAGGCACAGGCAGCGGCCCACAGCAGGGTACTCCAGTCGTCATTAATGCCTGCACTTGAGAGTGAGGATGGCAAAAATGAATTAAAACCCGGCGATGATGTTGATATGATTCAGAAACCCAGATGGATGTTCTGGAAGTAAATATTTTTCCTTTTTGTTTAAATTTTCAAATAACCCGGGTTTATGAATATTTTATAAATCGAGCGTAAAACCCCTTGGTCTTTAGGGCACTGTCGGAAAATCCAGTTATCATTGATCATCCTTAAGGAGCAATTTCTTTTTCAGCTGATTTGAACTAGGATAATCGATTTCGTACTCTCATATAACTGAAAAATCCGACAGTGCCGTCTTTAGCCAAGGGGATGTAAGCGATCATCCCTGTTCTTGTATATATTTTGTAATAGTGGCTTTACTCACATTTCCAATGGTACAACAAAAATAACCCTCGCTCCATAATGTATTTTCTTATGATTGCGATGTTTGTAATTCATATTAGCATAAAGCATATATAACATTAAAATATATGAGGGCGTGCATGGGCACTGTCGGATTTTTCAGTGATAGGAGAGTATGAAATAGATTATCTCAGTTCAAATCAGCTGAAAAAGTAATTGCTGCTTAAGGATGATCAATGATAACTGGATTTTCCGACAGTGCCGCGAAATCAGAATCATATATATTGTTCCAGCCGATACTGATAGTTCCTTTTTCCTGCCAGTAGTTCTCCTCCCAAAGATATGCTTCCTTTCCAGGAGCCACCTTCCAGATATTCACCCAATTGGTAGCACAGAGAAAATCATCTAATGTAACAAAATCAGCATCCTGGAAATCCGAGTCTTTCCGAAGCTGATTCAGAACCTATGCTGCTTTCTCACAATATTCAACATATTTATCCCCAATATGATTTCCGGCATCCGGCACTTCTTCGTACTCAAATCCTAAAAAGGCAAGTGCAGTTTCTGAAAATGGATTACTGATGGCATATTTATCTGGATAAAAATAGGTGAGGAATTCTGATGCAATACTTCTGGTTACACCAGTCTCCTCCATGAATCGTGAATATCGTATTGAGATATCGTCATCACCAAAGAGAAGGTTCTTTAGATTATCAATAAATTTCTGACTGTATATTTCTTCAGCTAATTTGATATTTATTGATGAATCGCGACTATCTTCATCCCCTCCCTCTTCTGTCGCAAATAACGCACAAAGTATTTTTATGGCCCTCTCTTTATTGGGTGAATCAATATTGGTTTTGGAAAAAACGGCTTGTGTTTCCTGTTTCAGCCATTCCTCGATTTCAGATCCCTTTTTCCCATCACGTCCTGCATCCTCTTCAAGCTCATCATAATGCTGTTTGAATCGCTCGATGTAAATGGGAAGAATGTGCTCCAGATTTGTAGTTCCAGTCATACGGTAATCCCTGATAATAAATGGGATTGTTTCTTTCAAACCAATAAACCCTTTTATTTTGATTTTTCGGTTTTTTAAAGCTCAAATGGTATTTGTTCAATTGAAATTATGACCTCAAAAAATATGGATTGAAGAATTGACTGGATGCAGTCTCTTCTTCATCTAAAAAAAACAGGGAATGATCACGAATCAATAAACATCCGAGAATAAATGGTTCAATAATTTTGTGACAACGAAAATCCGAAAATTGTAGTGCGACTGCCGGGATTCGAACCCGAGATAGTGGCTTGGGAAGCCACTGTCATACCACTAGACTACAGTCGCAAATGTCTAAATTGTGCAGACATGTATTAGCTTCCATTCCCTCATAAATCTTCGTTTTTTATGAGTGGATAATTGCAGTTAGAGAATTGCAGTTAAAGGTTACTTCGGTGGTTCTGTCTCCCATACCCTTAATATCTGAACGGACAATATTAAAGGAGCACAGAACCGTTATGGTAGTGCTGACTACGGTAAGTCCGACGTGCCCTCAGGCACGGCCGCATATGTGGCTAGGGATTACAGAGAAGTTAGTTTCTGACTTTTTTGAGGACTTTACCAACCCAAAATCTCGTATCTGCGGAATGATGATATTCGTCATTTCCGGAAATCAAATTTATCAAGGTGGTGAACAAGTGGCACGAATGCATGCAAGGCGGAGAGGTAAATCCGGATCCGTCCGTCCGAACCGGTCAGAAGCACCGGCATGGTCTAATACTGACAACGAAGAGATTGTGAAAATTATCGTGGAACTCAGGAAGACAGGAATGTCTTCAGCAGAAATTGGCCTTATCCTTCGTGATAAATATGGCGTTCCATCTGTGAAACTCGCAACCGGAAAGAGAATCGTAGAGATTCTCGCGGAAAACGGGATTGAATCAGAGATTCCAGAAGATCTTCGCAATCTTATTATAAAGGCGCTCGGAATGCGAAAGCACCTGAGTGAGAATAAAAAAGATGTCCACAACAAGCGTCAGCTTCATCTCACTGAAGCAAAAGTACGCAGACTCGGCAAATACTACGTTAGAAACGGAAAAATGCCGGCAGGATGGACATACAAAGCTGATACTGCAGAATTCCTTCTGTCAAGATAACTGAGTAATATGTCTATCGAATCCGCTGCTATTCATCTCGCAGAAAACCTTCGTGAGAAGGAATATGTTGAGATTTATGGGCACCATGATGCTGATGGAATTGCAGCCGCATCCATAATGGTACATGCCCTCATTCGTGAGGACATCCAGGTACGGCTGCGTATCCTCCCAGGCATCTGCCCATCTGATATCAGCAGCGGTAATGCCACCGTTCTTTGTGATTTTGGTTCTGGTTTTTCCGATCTTTCGGATGATGTGATGGTCATAGACCATCACATTCCTCAGTTTGAGGGAGAATTTCATGTAAATCCCCGTCTGGAAGGAATAGATGGAGACAATGAACTCTCTGCATCAGGTGCTGCATATACTGTGGCACAGCACATTGGCGATAACCGTGATCTGGCCGGGCTGGCTCTCCTTGGAATGATAGGAGATCACCAGGAAATAAAAGGTCCGAATCAGGATATCGTGAATGAGGGGATTGCAAACAGTTTCATTTCCCCTGGAGAAGGTATCCCCCTTTTTGGACGTGACCTCAAAGAACAACTCTACACCGCCTTAGGTCCCATGCTTCATGGTATTGCAGGGGAGGAGGAAACGGTTGAGTCGCTCATCAGTTCATATACCGTCCGTAATGAGACCGATATCGGGCATCTTTTATCAGACGTGATACTGAAAATAGCTCCGTATCACAATGCTGATTCGATGTTCTCACTCTGGGGCGATACCTGGCATCTTGAGCGGGGGGCAGTAAAGGACGCACATTCAATGGCAGGTATTGTTGATGGATGTGGGAAATCAGGTAAGGGCATTCTTGGCGCAGCATTATGCCTTCGTTCCTATGCATATCTCGATGAAGCATGGGAAACCGCACGTGCATACCGACTGAGAGTAATAGAAGCAGCGCGGAATGCACATCCACTGAAAGACAATCCATTGATCTATGAAATTACTGATGCAGATGCAATAAGCGGCGTTGCGGATGCGATTTCATATGATGGACTGTTGAATCATCCTGTTGCGGTGATGGCACCGCAGGATGATTTCTACTCTGTTTCGGCACGGTGTCCGCAGGGTGCAGAAAAAGACCTTGCAGCTATTCTGTCGAATCTGGCAGGAGAATGCGGTGGCAGTGGTGGAGGGCATTATTCACGCGGAGGTGCGAAAATCCCTCGCGAAAAGGTAGCATGCTTTACATCCGGATTTCTGGAGGCATTTGTATGACAATGCGCATTGAAGGCATTGTGTGCACGCCGCATGCAGACGCCGGATGTGTGGCAGAAGCGCTCTCATCTGATAACCTTTCGAATATGACAACAACTGCAACAGGCGAATTTGTCAGAACCGAAATTCACACTGACCGTATACGGTCGCTGGTAGCGTCGGTAGACGATTATCTTATGAATCTTGCAATTGCGGAGGAAATATGCGATTACGTTTCTCAGTAGACGCTGAACAGAGATATTCCAATGATATTTCCCCAGAGGCAGCGGGGCTCATTGACGGCGTGTTTGCTGATGCCTGTCCGGGACGTAATACACAGTATTATATGATGAAACAGGGGAACTATTAACGTTTTTCTGATTACACACATCAAAAATGAGGAGATAATTTTATGGCAAAACGAAAAAAACAGGTCGGACGGAGAGTAGAAGGCTGGAAAGCAAAGAGCTGGTACAAAGTATATGCACCAGAGTATTTTGACCGCGCATATCTTGGTGAAACCATTTCCGGTGACTCAAAGAATATTGTCGGCAGGGTCATGAGGACAACACTCGGCGAAATGACTTCTGACTATTCCAAGCAGAATGTTAAGATGAACTTTAAGGTCACCAATGTTTCCGGGGATGCTGCATACACAGAATTCGTCGGACACGAAGTGACCAAAGATTATCTTCGTGCAATGGTCAAGCGCCGTACATCACGTATTGATTCACTGGTACTTCTTACAACCAAAGAAGGAAGGAGGATCCGTGTGACCGCAACATGTTTCACCATTTCCCGTGCAGAGGAAAGCCAGGCAAAGGCAATCCGTGCAACAATCACCCAGTATCTCATCGCAAAATCAACAGCGATGACATACGATCAGTTTGTTCGCGATATGGTCCTTGGCGAACTCTCACGTGAAATCTTTAAGATTGTAAAGAAGATCTACCCAACACGCCGTGTTGAGGTTATCAAATCCAAAGGTGAAGAGAAAGCAACCGGAACACCCCGCGCTGTCGTGGATGTGCCCGTAACCGCAGCTGAACCTGTTTCCGAAGAGGAAACCCCAGCTGAAGCAGTTCCTGAAGAAGAGACTGTAGCTGAAGTTCCTGCAGAAGATGTGCAGGAAGAAGAGAACTAAGTTCTCTCTTCATTTTTTCTCAGTAAGTGTCTCTGAGTTCTCTTTTATTCCTGCAGTGGGGATACTGCCGGTATGTGGCAGCATCAGAATACTGTGGTATTCTATCATTCCTGCTGAATGGTTATCCCGGTGTATAAAAATGGATAATCCTGTGTCCTTAACAATTGGCAGAGGTGCCTGTCTCTCTCACGCACACATATCCAAACAGTTTGATTTTGTCAATTACCCATGACTAAAGTCGTGGGCTTCCTGCCTGTTTTCTTCGTGAAGATGATTACGAAGGACTCATATGGATACGATGAGTAAGTTTCTTCAGAAGGCGGGGGTAGTATGGAGACAGGTGGGCAGAATTGGTTTGAGCGATGTATCCTTCCGGATAATACTGAACTCCAGGAACATACACTGAAAACAGACCGGATTATTGTCATCGGAGATCGGTGCAAAATTGACTACGGTCTCGAAGGCAATGAAATTGTTGTCTGTGAATTCAGTACTATAAATGGTGATATCCATGCCGGAGGGGATGTGCGAATTGACAATTTCTGTGAGATTCAGGGAGATGTGTATACAACAGAGGATGCATATCTTGGTGAAGGGGTCAAGATAAAAGGCCGCCTGATTGTAAACGGGGATCTCGATATTGGGGATAACGTCCAGATTGAGAAAGGTTTTGAAGCAAAGGGATGGATTTCAATACGGAACCCGCTCCCGGTTCTGACGTATATCGTCCTGTACCTTGTCACCCTCCTTGGAATTGAAAAGGAAGACGAAATATCTGAAATTATTCAGAAACTGTTTGGGTATGACGAGGATGAAATAACACAGATTCCTCTGATGATTCCTTCAAATTCAATTCTGGATCTGGAAACATTTGCGGTTCCAAAATCCATGACAATAGGTTCAGACTGTCGTCTTCACGGAAATATCCGTGCAGGAACAATTACCATAGATACGGGAAATACCATCTTCGGCAGTCTTCGGGCAGAAGGGGATATTACGGTATCTCCCAACAATGAAATTCATGGAAATATACATTCTGCAGGGGATGTCGTTATCTGTCAGGGTGTGCATATCCTGGGAGATATTCAGTGTTCTAATCTGACACTGAATGAAGAAGCCCGTCTGGATGGAACGATTAAGGCACCATTGGGTGTTCGGATTGCGAGGGAAAAATGCTGATCGAAGAGATTTTTGAAGTGCCCGGAATTCAGTGTATCGAACCGGTGTTTGCTGAAATTACGGACCATTATTACACCGAAGAACTTCTCTCTGTTCCCGCAGAGGAAGCGCGTCTGTTGATTGATGAGAATGAATGTCCAATCGCGCTTGCACTGCGGGAAGATACTTCCTGGTTAGCAGGCAGTTTTGTCTGCCGGCCTCTTTCAGGGGCTGTTCTTTCCAGGTTTGAAGAATCAGGCGGTGATATTTATCAGGAGGATGCATCCCGGTATAAGGATGCTCTCAGGGAATATTTCAGTCTGAAATTGCTGGATGAAGTCCCACCGGCAACGGAGGACACCCGGCCGGAGAGAAAGGAGATGGTAGTATCTCTGATAAGTGACAACTGGGGAACGCTTGATGATGCGTCATGTGTAGACTGCTGCTGTGGGTCCGGTGTGATATCAGAGGCAGTCAGGGACTGTGGCGGCCACCCCTGTGGGTATGATAATGATCCCGCTCTGATTGCTCTTGGGCTGCAAACAAAGCGCCTGCATCCCCATCAGGTGATGCACATTGATGCATCACGTGCAGCGGATTATATCACACCGGTTACGTATGGTGTGGGGTGCATGCTGGGGGATATCACGGCGTTCAATGCAGGAATGTGGGAAGATATTGTATCTGAACTGTTGGTTTTATCAGAAAAAACCCTGATTACAACCGTGACTGAGCCTGAAATCCGTCGCGTAGAGGAATGGTGTACATCACAGGGACGGACGTGCGACGTTATCGAATCAGAACGTGACCCGATATATGACCGGTGGGTCTGTATATCATCTGTCTGATCATCTTTTTTTATTCATTCCATTTCCGGCACTGAACAGAAGAAGATCCGGGTGATCGGTTGTGATGATTTATGCCTCCTCAGAGTCAATTCCATATAGATTTGAGACACACTGTCATGCATTCTACTGTCATACCTGAACTTCTTGCACCAGCCGGTTCCCCTGATGCGTTAATAGCTGCGGTTTCAGCGGGAGCTGATGCGGTTTATCTTGGGGGGGCACAGTATGGAGCCCGACAAAATGCCATAAATTTCGGGAAACCTGAAATGGAATGGGCCCTTCGCTACTGTCATACGCGTGGTGTCCGGGTGTATGTGACACTGAACACCCTCTTATCTGATGCTGAGATGCAGTATGCAGTGCAGTATGCATCCTGGTTGTATGAACTGGGTGTCAATGCGGTGATTGTACAGGATGTGGGGCTGGCTGATATCCTTCATACCTTTGTTCCGGGCCTCCCGTTGCATGCCTCAACACAGATGACCATTCTTTCAAAAGACGGTCTGAAATGGGTCCATGCACTTGGCTGTCTGCGCGTCGTTCTTCCCCGGGAACTGACAATCCGTGAAATTTCAGAGATGTATGCCGATTCGGACGGCTGTTATCCTGAACCGGAAGTGTTTGTTCATGGTGCACTCTGCTATGCCTATTCCGGGCAGTGCCTGCTCTCATCTTTGATAGGGGGCAGAAGTGGAAACCGTGGTTCATGTGCACAACCATGCCGCAGAGAATATACGCTTCTTTCCGGGGATATTGACGAATGGGGCCTTCCGGTGAAGGAATCTCTCAGGATGGTGAAGACACAATATCTTCTCTCTCCACGGGATCTCTGCACATATCCAAAGGTAAATGATATCATCAAATCCCCTGCAGTATCTCTTAAAATAGAAGGCCGGATGAAGTCACCGGAGTACGTTGCTGCTGTGGTGTATGTCTACCGGAAAGCACTGGATGAGGCTAAAAATGGTTCGTTTGTCTTTTCAGATGCTGATATACTCACCCTTCGTGCGGCATTTAACCGCGAATTCACCGCAGGATATATTCTGGACGAAAAGAGCGGCACCGTCATGGGGCCGGAAGCACCCGGAAACAGGGGTGTGCATATTGGTTTGGTCTGTTCCTACGATGCACGGAAAAAAATGGCTGAAATATCTCTTTCCGGAACGTATATTCCTGAAACGGGTGACGGCCTGTCCTTTTCCGACGGGACACCCGGCTTCTTTGGAGGGACTGTTCTCAGGAATGCTCCGGCAATACGAAACAGGAACCTTTGGATGCGGGTTCCCATGCCTGTTCAGCCGGGTAATCAGGTATTTCTGACAAAAAGCGGGAGAAGTTTTGAATATGCAACCAGTTTACTCCGGAAAAATGCATCCCAGATGATTCCGGTTGACCTCACGCTTTCATTTGAAGACAATACGCCTGTACTGACCGGGACGTCCTTTTCCCGGATGGGTGAGGTTTCGGTATCAGTGAAAGCTGGTTTTTCCTTTTCACCCGCACAGAACCGTCCTGTTTCTCTTCAAAATATTTCAGAATTATTGTCCCGGACGGGAGATACTCCGTATTATGTACGTTCCTTTTCATCAGACTATCCGGGCGATTTATTCGCACCCATCCGTGAGATTACCGGGTTCCGGCGGGAATTTTTTGCCGCTCTTGAAGATGCTGCTGAAAAGTCATTCCGGCCGGAACAGACAGCGGTGGATGTGGTCCGGGCCGCTCTTCTGTGTGAGTCCGGTTTGAAGACCGGAGACTCCCGTCAGATACCTCATGCACCACTGGAAATATCCGTATACGTATCCGACTGTGAAGCAGTGCGTGGGGCACTTGCGGCCGGTTGTCACCGGGTTTATTTTGAACCTCAGGGAAGATCTGACATATCAGGTTCATGTGATTATTCAGACCGGTGGGCACAGTGGATGTGTTCACACATCGCTCAGGCAGCGTCCCTTTGTAATGAAGCTGGTGTGGATCTGATCTGGAAATGGCCGCATATCACCCGGCAGAGATTTCTGGATTTTGCATGCAGTATTCTACCGAAAATCAACGAAATGGGAGTCAAAGGTGTCATGGTAGAAAATATCAGTGCTCTCTCTGCTGTCAGGCGTGCCTCCCCGGCTGTACCCATCTATGGTGGTTCCGGACTGAACATTTTTAACAGCCATTCTGCCCGGATAGTAGGCAGTGACTGTGTATCTGTGACGCTGTCTCCGGAAATTTCGTTTGATTCAATAAGAGAACTGGTCTCCCGGTTGATTTCAGAAGAAGAGGCATATCCGATTCCGGAATGTATCATCCATGGCCCGGCAGAACTTTCCGTAAGTGAAGACTGCATCATTGCAACAGCACATGGCCGGTGTCTCCGGTGCAGGGATATTCCGGGTGGCAGACAGTGGTTTGGAATAAAGGATGTAAAAAACCACATCTTCCCGGTGACGATCGATGATGAATGCCGGACGCATATCTGGAATTCCCGGGAAACCTGTGTTATTGATCACCTGGATTTGCTTGTGAATGCGGGTATCAGGCATGTGGCAATTGACTGCCGTATCAGAAACGGGCAGTATGCAGAATCTGTTATCAATACCTACAAAAAAGCATTTGAACTGTTGTTCATTGGTAAAAGCATGAAAAGTCGTGAGATACAGGAATTAAAAGACCGGTTGCAAAAGATGGCATCCGGGGGGATTACCACCGGGCATTTCCTGAAAGGTGTGGAAGAAAAAGGTGAAAAATGATCAATGTCTGATGTTTTTTGCTTTTCTTCGTATCATGTCTGCTTCCACGGCATCACTGACACGGAGGAGGAAGGTGCCATAGCAGGGTTTGGTGAATGGAAACGTGACAACATCCCCGTCCAGACCGATTCGAACGGGTGGTATACCAATCATCCCTTTATCAAATATTTTGAATCCAGGTTTCACTTCGTATACTTCGGCACAGTTTTTGTCAATAAACGTGGCGGCCTCCTTAAACGAGACGTGTTTGTCTATGACCTCATAGTTGAGCTTTTCTATGCATCCCATGATACTACCTCGTCAATTTTTCTCTTCAGGGGCAGGGGATTATGACTGCCCTTAGCCGTGACTGCGGGACATCCAATCTCTGTGAGTTCGTTCATCCGCGCTTCTGTTTCACCTCCGAAGACGACTGCAATTATGGTTCCTGATGATAGTGCCTGTAAGGTGGCAGTGTATGCAACCCCTGCCTCGTTATGGACAAACACAAATGAAACGTCTGCATCAAAGGTTCCATCCGCCATTTTGTCTATGACAGCGTCAAGATCCTGTATCCCACCGGGGCCACCCGTGTATATCCCGTCAATGTCGGCAATCTGAATCAGTGATCGTGCTGCTTTTGTGCCTCCTATGGTGACATCCACGTCTTTTTTGTTCAGAATTCCGCTCAGATAAAGTGCTGCACTTGTCTGTATGGGAACCTGCGGGCAGCCGAGCAGTATCAATGCGGTATCTGGTTTTGTCGGAATTAATTTTGTTTCACTCATTTAATTGTACCATCTGTTTCGTTCAGTGTCATCTGATGTATCCCTGTAACTCGCTCAGGGTGTGCAAATATCGTAAACCTTCGTCCCCGTGAAAAGTTAATGAGGGTAATTCCGACACTCTCTGCGAGGTTAATCCCCTTATTTGTCGGTGCTGCCCGTGAGATGAGGATGGGTATTCCTGCATTGGCTACTTTTCCCACCATTCCCGACGGTTGTCTTCCTGTACAGCCGATGTAGCACAGAGACCGGTCTGTCTGTTGCAATTCAGCTGCTCCCACAACTTTATCCACGGTGTTATGCCGCCCGATATCACAGCTTTTTGCAACGACTGTTCCTTCTTTTAAGAGAACAGAACAGTGGACCCCTCCTGTTTTCTGCCAGGTGTCTGACATTATTTCAGCAGTTGCTGCATACACTTCTTCCGGTGGAATAGTGAGAGATGATGTAACGATTCCGGGTTCATTCTGATGAATACCGTGGCCTCCACAGGAACGCATTTCAAGGGTTACATCCTTTCGCGTGTCGGCCTCGATCCAGATGTCTGTGCCGTCCACGTTCACTGATTCAACCGCGTCAGAGAGACCTTCACAGATGACAAATCCTGCACCAAGTTCTCTTAACATATCATTGCTCGCCACCTGATCCAGGATATGTGTATTGTTCAGATACAGGGAGAACCGGTCTTCCCGTATAACGTCATCGATAATTCTCTGAGGTATGCCATCTTCCACCCGGATTCCGGGATAACTGTTGGTAAACATCTGAACCCTTTTCCCTGTGTCGAGTATCTGTCATATTCCGCAATAAAATATATAGATTCTATTGGCGGTATGAGTGCCCTTATATTGATTTGTTGCCTTATATGAATGGATGATATACGCAGACCGTCTGGACGATCTTCCGCCTTATCTTTTTGCCCGAATTGATGCAATGAAGGCAGAAAAGAGGGCGCAGGGTGTTGACGTAATAGATTTGGGGGTCGGAGATCCCGATCTTCCGACACCATCGCATATAATTGAATCACTTGTTGAAGCAGCGCGTAATCCGGTAACCCATCACTATCCCGACTACACGGGTATGCTCTCATTCCGTGAAGCAGTCGCCGCCTGGTACAATGATCGGTTTGGCGTGGAACTGGATCCAAAAACCGAAGTTCTTGCGCTTATTGGTTCAAAAGAAGGTATTGCACATATTCCTGAGGCATTTGTAAACCCGGGTGATTATGTGCTGGTGCCTGACCCCGGATATCCGGTATATAAGACATCCACGCTTTTTGCCGAAGGAAATATCTGGAAGATGCCTCTAAAGGAAGAGAATGGATTTCTCCCGGATTTCAGTGCAATTCCAGCGGATATCTGTTCAAAAAGCAGGCTCATGTTCCTGAATTATCCTAATAATCCAACAGGAGCAATTGCACCCCTCTCATTCTTTGAGGAAGCGGTTGCATTCGCCAAAGAACATAATATCATCATTGTGCACGACAATGCCTACTCCGAAATTGCATTTGACGGGTATCAGGCACCATCATTCCTTGAAGTTGATGGTGCAATGGATGTTGGAATTGAGATGCATTCCCTTTCAAAAACATACAATATGACCGGATGGCGTATCGGTATGGCGGCAGGATCCGCAGATATCATTGCAGGTCTCGGGCGTGTTAAGACCAATATCGATTCCGGTGCATTTGATGCCATTCAGATGGCGGCAATAACAGCACTGACTTCATCACAGGAGTGCATTGCAGATTCCTGTGCAGTGTATAAAGAACGGCGGGATCTCCTGGTTTCAGGTCTGCGTGAGTTAGGATTTGATGTGACGTCACCCAAGGCAACGTTCTACGTCTGGATGAAGGTGGATGATTCAATGGCTTTTGCAGCGAAGATGTTAAACGAAGCAGGTATTGTCGTCACACCCGGCACGGGATTTGGCGATGCCGGAGAAGGATACGTACGCTTTGCAATCACCCGTTCCGTTGAACGAATTGAGGAAGCACTGGAGCGTATGCGCGGTGTGTTTGCATGAACTACCCCCCTCATCTCTCTGACAAGGATGGACACCTCTATATCGGGTCGCATGACACCACGGCCCTTGCACAAAAATATGGCACACCATTATATGTTACCGATGAGCAGCGTATTCGCGACAATTACCAGTCCTATTATGATGCGCTGACCGGCTATTATGACAAGGTGCAGGTGCTGTATGCGGCAAAGGCAAATGGTAATATTGCTGTCCTGAAGCTATTTGCCTCCCTTGGTGCAGGTGCAGATATTTTTTCAACCGGTGAACTTCATCTGGCCCTTGCTGCCGGGATGAATCCGGATCATCTGCTCTTTAACGGCAGTTCAAAGACTGATACTGATTTGTCCACTGCTCTTGATAAGAAGATTCGTGTCTCTCTTGACTCGGTGGATGAACTCCGGCAGCTTAGTGCCCTTGCACAGGAAGCAGGTGTAACAGCAGAGGTCTCATTCCGGGTAAATCCTGCAATGGATGTACCTACTCATCCAAAGATTGCAACCGGTCTTGCGACGAGTAAATTCGGTATACCTGCCGGAGAAATCGTGTCTGCGTATCAGGCAGCGATGGATGCAGAGAATATTCTCCCCGTTGGTCTCCACTGCCATATCGGGTCACAGATTCTTGAAGTCGCACCCTTTGCAAAGGAAGCAGAAGTGCTCATCTCTGTCGCCCGTGATATAACCGATATTGGTGTGAAATTACGCTTTATGGATGTTGGCGGGGGTCTTGGCATTCCGTATCATCGTGATACTGATCCTGTACCTACTCCTGCTGAGTATGCAGATGCTGTAATGCCGGTTTTCCTGGATGGAATCAATTCCATTGGAATCAAACCGGAATTCTGGGTTGAGCCCGGCAGATACCTGATGGCAGATTCAACCGTTCTTCTCTCACGGGTGAATTCCGTCAAACATTCTCACAAGACGTTTGTGAATGTTGATGCCGGATTTAATCTCCTTATCCGCCCTGCGATGTATGACTCATATCATGAGGTGGTCGTTGCAAACAAGGCCGGTCCTGAAAATACCAAAGAGGATCATATGAATGTGGTGACGGTAACAGGGCCTATCTGTGAAACCGGCGACATTATTGCGCATGACAGACTCCTTCCACCTGTTGAATCAGGAGACCTTATTGCCATACTTGATACCGGAGCATACGGGTTTTCGATGTCATCACAGTATAACAGCCGCCCCCGGTGTGCAGAGGTGATGGTGAATGATTCGCAGGAAGGTCTGATGCGCCGTGCAGAATCAATCATTGACATAAAGCAGACAATGACTAACCTTCCGTGGCAGAAGTAAGAAAGAGCCACTAATTTTTGATAGATATGCGGGCATATTATTCGCTTGTTGATGACTTGTTTTCATTTGAAACATTTCAGGCGCTGGTTGAGGAGGTTGCTGAGAATTCAGGGAATGTCTTTGATGACCGGACCTCTGCAATGATTGTACTGCGTCGTGCCGGAAGGAAACATCAGAAAATTGCCCGCCTGCCTGATAATTCCACCAATGTCCATTTTTTTGCGAAAGTTCTTCATAAAGGGGATGTCACAACGTTCACCCGTGAAGATGAATCACCTGGTGCGGTAAGGAAGGTTGAGGTTGGAGATGACAGTGGGGAGGTGTCTCTTGTTTTCTGGGATGAACGTGTTTCAGCGGTGGAAGAAATAGGAATCGGCGATGTAATCGAGGTTGTGGGCAAGGTTGAATCTTCATATGAAGTGCGGGTAATTGATCTGCAGAAAACCGTATGTGATATTCCGACCCGGAATGATTCTGAAGGTTTTGCCGGTAATCCACAAAATGGTGAAACGATTGATGCGACGATTGTGGCAATTGGACCTGTCAGCACATTTACCCGGCGTGACGGAAGTGAGGGAAAACGGTTGGATGCGGCCATTGCTGATGCAACCGGAACGGGGATTCTTGTTGTATGGGATCCGGAGATGCTCGACGGGTTTGTGCCGGGTGACGGAATTCATGCATCCGGATTACGCCGGAATATGCGCAGCGCGGGAAGGGAGTATACAGCCGGGTCCCATGCAGTGATAGAGAAGGCAGATGTCAGATATACTCCGATCTTTACTGAGGTATCCCTTCTCCGGCCGGATACAACGGCATCTGTTTCCGGAACGATTTCCGGCATACAGAATGCACGGGCGTTCACAACCCGGAAAGGGGCGCAGTCCTGGGTATGCAATGCGGAATTCAGTGACGAAAGTGGAACAATTCATCTGGTTCTCTGGGGAGATAATGCCAGAAATCCTCCTGCAGAAGGGACTAACATTTCACTCTTTAATGCATCCTGCAAAAATGACCGAAGAGGCAGAGCGGAAATTCAGGTCAGCTGGGGTTGTCTTCTGACCTGTGACACTGTGCCGGAAAGCGAAGATGTTAGTGTCTGTGGAATGGTAATTGTTACGGTGAGGGGGCAGTGTATTGATGATGGACACGATTGTCTTCTTATTGATACTGACCTCGCTGCCGGAAAAGAATTTTCCGTAGAAGGGATAAAAACCGGAGAGAAGCTCTCAATAAGGTCATATTCAGAGCATATCCGTTCAGCAGAGTCGTTGAAAGGACGTATCCGGTCGATAAATGAGTGAAATAGTAAATTATTACTTTCACCCCCCGCACCGGTTGTGTTCTTAACGTTTCAAAAAAATTGTTTATCTGCACAGATGCAGTTGAGAGGTATATAATATGGCAGAACTTGAAATTGAGGATCTCCCGGGAGTCGGACCAACAACAGCTGACAAACTCAGGGATAACGGATATACAACGATTGAAGGCATTGCAACAGCATCATATGCGGACCTTGCTGAAGCAGCGGAGATCGGTGAAGCTACTGCAAAGAAGATGATCCGTGAAGCACGTAAAATGGCTGATATTGGTGGATTCAAGACTGGTACTGCTGTTCTTGAGGAACGAAAAACGGTCAGGAAACTGAAAAGCCTGGTTCCGGATTTCGATGAACTGCTTGGGGGCGGCCTTGAAACAAAATCAATAACAGAATTTTACGGCGAATTTGGATCGGGAAAAAGTCAGATATCTCATCAGATGGCGGTTAATGCGCAGCTACCGGAAGAGTATGGGGGTCTGAACGGTTCCTGTATATACATCGATACGGAAAATACATTCCGGCCTGAGCGAATTGAACAGATGGTGAACGGTCTGGAACTTGATATGGAAGTGCCTCCAATTGAGCAGTTTCTGGAACGGATTCACGTGGCAAAAGGGTATACCTCTGATCACCAGATGCTCTTGGTTGACAGTGCGCGGGAACTGGCGGGAGAACTTCGTGAAACAGAGCATCCGATCCGTCTTTTTATTGTAGATTCACTGACTGCCCATTTCCGTGCGGAATATGCCGGCCGGGGGACACTTTCTCTCCGGCAGCAGAAACTGAACAAGCATATGTATGATCTCGCCAAACTGGCAGAGGAGCATAATGCGGTCGTTCTCGTCACAAATCAGGTGCAGTCAAACCCGGCGGTCTTTTTCGGAGATCCGACGAAACCGGTTGGTGGCAATATCGTTGGGCATGCATCAAAGTTCAGAATTTATCTTCGGAAAAGCAAGGGCGGCAAACGCGTTGCAAAATTAGTTGACAGTCCCAGTCTTCCTGATGGTGAAGCTGCATTCCTTGTGGATACATCCGGAATGAAACCTATTTAGAGTTGAATAAATATATGAATTCCTCTTTTTCCTGCGATATCACGGCAGTTATCACGGATATTGACGGCACTCTGACTGATAAACGCAGGCGTATCAGTACGGCTGCAATTGAGTGCATCAGGTCATTGATGGATTCAGATATCCCGGTAATTCTTGCAAGTGGCAACACTCTCTGTTCGATGACAATCCTTGCTAAGATGATTGGAACTGATGGGACAGTCATCTGTGAAAACGGCGGGACATACCGAATTGGATTCGATGGTGATGAGCGCGTTATCGGAGATATATCTGCATGCAGGGAAGCATTTTCATTAATAGAGCAGTATTATGAAAACAAGGGAGAACAACTGCAGTTGTACAGTCCTGAATATCGCTTTGCTGACGTTGCATTTGCACGCACTGTTGATCCGGATACCGTCCGCATGCTCCTCTCAGATTCTCCTGTTCGTGTACTGGATACAGGGTTTGCGCTCCATTTGCAGACGGAAGGAATAAGCAAAGCTACAGCGTTTTTAACCATTTGTGAGGAGACCGGCAGAACCCCTGAAGAATTCCTTGCAGTGGGCGATTCCCATAATGACATTGAAATGATTCAGGCAGCAGGGTGCGGTGCAGTTGTGCAAAACGGTAGTGATGATATATGCAGTGTTGCAGACTATGTTTCCGGAAAAATGTATGGTGAAGGATTCGTTGATGCAGTAAAAAATGTGTTTCCTTCACTTCTTTGACATGAATCTGTCAACAACGATATAATCCCGGATATCTTTCACTGCTTCAAACGGAATAAACAGTTTATCATCCTCACATTTGTAATTGGATGTGTCAAACCCGGGTTCTGGTTTTACAATAAGGTCTGTTACTTCCCCTGATTTATAATCAGCCATGATATTACGTATTGTTCCAATAACAATACCATCAGTACTCATCACTTTTTTCTTGGAGAGTGTTCGGGAAAATGCCGTTTTCATATATAAAAAGTGTGGGTATTCAAGTATATAAATTGATGCAAATCGCATTTATTCCCCGTCTTTTTAGTTTTAAACCTATATTGGGGTTGATTCTGAGTATTTTATTATGGGGAGGGAAATACCCGTATTATATCTGACTGTGTGAGAATCCCTACGGGTTTTTCATCTGTCACAATGATAAGTCTCCCGATATTCTCTTGTTTAAATCTTTTAATAACATCATACAGATTGATATTCGGTGATGCTGTCACAACCTTATGTGTCATCACATCTGTGACAGGATCGGAGAGGGATTTGCCATTTGCAACACCATCTGCGATATCGGTAAGAGTTACGATACCCCGTATCTGTCCATTTTCTGTCACCGGTGCTCCATGTATTTTTGACTCAGAAAATACCCGGAAAGTGTCTCTAAGTGTTGCGCTTAGTTCGATGCAGATAACAGGAGAAGACATATAATATTGAATTTGTTTCTTTGGAAGAGATATCATTTCAGTAATGGTGATCAGAAGTGACTGTGATACCTCATCTTTTCCATAGATTTCGCCGCGTACAAGAAGTTTATTTACCGGCGATGGTCCAACGGTTATTGCATCCCCGATATCGAAGAGTCTGACACTCCCGATTAATTTTACCACTGCCCGACAGATATCAGGGTGGCACAGGGTTGTAAAATCGATTTCAGATACATTGACACTAGGCATCAGTTCCTCCTCTTTTCGTATAGGGACAAGGGACTCATTTGCATAATCTGCAATATTCAATTCATGATATGCACGTGCTGTTGGTGTATAGCCACCTTTTGGCCCCGGTACTCCGTCCACAAGGCCCAGTGCCCGGAGTGACTGCATTTGATTCCGGACTGTTCCCGGGTTCCGTTTGAGTACTTTAGCAATTCCCTCACCTTTTATTGCTGAAGAACTCTCATGATATAGCGTAATTAATGTAATCAGAATATCCTTTTGGATAGGTGACAGTTCCATATTAATTAATTGCTTCTTAATTGCTAATAATAGTGGGTTGTACAACAGATGGAATATGAGAATATACCGACAATACTAACTGCAGATGAACTCCTTGACCGGGCATTCCGGAAACCTGCTGTAGCCAAACATGAGAAAAGAAACAAGAAGCGTGGAGATGAAGAATTTATTCGTTCAGCATCAAAATCACTGAGCGATAAACTCATCTTCATGGTAAAACAGTTTCCGACAATTGAGAACCTTCCGGTATTTTATCAGGAAATGACGGATCTCCTCTTTGGAATTGATAAAATGCGGCGCTCTCTTGGTGCATTATCATGGGCCGCTAATCAGGTAATGACACTGGGGAATGAATACGCATGGAAGATTCGCAGAGCAGAGGACTCATTAGATGTCCGGAAACAGGGAACAGCACGCATTGCCTCAGTTATTCACCAGATTGATGATGAACTCCATTTCCTCAATGAAGCGAGGAACACCCTGAGAAAGCTTCCTGATATCAGGGATGATTTTACCATTGTTGTTGCAGGATTCCCGAATGTGGGCAAATCTTCGTTTATACGGCATGTATCATCTGCTGAACCTGAGGTGGCAGAGTATGCGTTTACGACAAAACAGATTGTGCTTGGTCATTGCCAGATAGGAAGAGAACGAATTCAGATTGTTGACACTCCGGGTATTCTTGACCGGCCGGCTCATGAACGGAATTATATTGAGCATCAGGCACTCTCTGCGATATCAAATGTAGCGAATGTGATCCTTTTTATTATCGATGCGAGTGAGGCATGCGGATACCCGATCACAGAACAGCTGAACCTCCTTGAAGAACTCCGGCGGATACTTGATGACGTGCCTATTGAAGTTGTGGTGAACAAATCAGACCTGAAAACACTTGATGGATATTACAATATGTCATCAACGTCTGGTGAAGGTATAGAAGAGATTTTAGATCTCCTCCTTACATACCGGGAACCCAGCTCCAGCTCCCCGTTAATGCACATAGAAGAATAAATCCGACGATTGCTCCCCCATTTAGCAGGGGGAGACCCGCCTGAGGTTTCCCTCCTGAAACAAACCATAACAGGGCTGCCAGACCGATGACGGTTCCTGCCATGGCACCGATGGTTGGTAGTGTGATGCCAAATACGGCAGGTGCGCCGGTTAAAAATACAAAAGAAGAAACGACCAGGATATTCGGCATTATGAGATCACCCATTCCCATAATATACGCCCCCCTGTCTTCTTTTTTCTCTTTTATTGCCATTCCTTCCTTTATGTATGAATAATTGAGTGATTTTGGTACCACAACCAGAATCGGCGTTTTCATATTGATGACACTTTCAGCAAGATCAACCATATGTTTTGTACGGTATACCGAAATTGCATCGTAGACAGCAAGGAATGTCAGAAGAATTATCACCGGAAGAATCCCCAGGGATATTCCAAATATTGCTGCAGCACCTCCGGATATCAGAACACCAAGAATGTCAATGACATACCATTCAGGGTAGGCATAGAGGAGTCCTCCTGAGATGACCGTGGCAATGATGGTGAGTGACCATGCAATGAGGGTGTTTCCCATGGCAAAGAAAAAGATTGCGCTGTAGATGTATCCAAAGATAAAGAGTATTGAAAATCCGATAATAGCCTTTATTACCAATTCCTTCCCGCGTTTGATGAGCCAGAGGAGAATGGCCGTGAATATGAGAAGGATGACAATAAAGTATATAGGATTTGCCGCGGATTCAGGATTTTCAAATGCTTCATATCCCGCGCCAAGCATCAGGGGCGTGAGGAAGAGGGAAACAAGCTGTACGGCAACCATCAGAATTCCCATTCCGATGAAGGGAGTAATTTGTCTTGTATTCATTGATGAGGGAATATTTACCCTGATTAGTTATAAAGAGTATTTGAAAAACCAATCAGATCTGCCGTTTTGAACGGATTATGTTCAAAATCGATATAGGTAATTTAATTACTGCCGTGCAGATACCACATATTATGGATATTCAGGAATCTATTGTTGATATCATACTGGCGATTGTTCTTATCATATCGACTTTGGTTCTGATCCTGCGGGTATGGCAGGATCTGATACTTGCTGTTGCAGCAACGCTGATGATGGCATCACTGGGGGGGCTGTTTCTGTCTTTGGGGGCAAAGATTAGAAACCTTGATCATAACGTCGTCGCGAGAGAACGAACGATGCGCATGAATCTTGATGAACTGAATCTGATGGTATGCAATAAATGCGACACCATGATCACAGAAGTTCATCAGATTGTCAGTGAACTCTCCCGCAGAGTATACCGTTAGAAAAAACATATATTATTTTGATATTTATGGGCGTTTCATTACGGGAAGTTCTGACAGATTATAAAGTGCCGGTTGGGTGGAATTCACTTTCCGGTACTGCAGTGATTGATGGAAATAATGCGTTATACCAGTTTTTGACCATTATCAGACAACAGGATGGGACTCCTCTTATGAACAGTGAAGGGAACGTTACCTCTCACCTATCCGGACTCTTTTTCAGGACTGCCCGTTTTCTTGAGTATGGACTCCGGCCGGTCTATGTTTTTGATGGGAAACCACCTGACCTGAAATCTTCAACGATTGCAAAAAGGCGCGAATTGCGTGATAAAGCGGGCACTGCATGGAAAAAAGCCAGGGCAGTGGGTGATATTGAAGAGTCTTATAAACAGGCGCGCGCTTCCACCCGTGTTGATGAATGGGTGATGTCCAGTTCAAAGGAACTTCTGAGTAAAATGGGCATTCCATTTGTAGATGCTCCCAGTGAAGGTGAGGCACAGGCAGCCTATATGGTGCAGAAGGGTGATCTGGATTTTTCCGTTTCCCAGGATTATGACTCACTGTTATTTGGGGTGCCGGTTCTTGTGAGAAATCTGGCCGTCAGTGGTAAACGGCGATTTCGGGGACGAACAATTGTGGTTGAACCGGAAAAACTCTATCTTTCAAAGATTCTGGAAGGTCTGGACATTTCACGGGATAATCTGATTGAAATGGGCATCCTTATCGGAACAGATTTTAATGCAGGAATAAAAGGAATCGGACCAAAAACGGCACTGAAAATAGTACGGAAGAATGCATTTCTGGAAACTCTTGAAGAAAAAGCCCCGGATTTTGATCCCATGCCTGTCATTGAATTTTTCCGTTCGCCTCCGGTGACTGATGACTATACTATTTCCTGGAATAAACCTGATGAATCCGCTGTCCATGAGATGCTTTGTTCAGTGAATGGTTTTTCAGAAGAGCGTGTTAATGCAGTCCTTACAAAGATGCGCACAACTGCCGGTCAGAAGACTCTGGACCAGTGGTTCTGACTTTTTTTTCTGCATTTTCCGAAGGTTGAATATGTTCGGTGCAGAAACGTATATTCATGCAAAGGCGTGTGGTAACATTTTCACGCAATGCGTTTCTTCCTCTGACTACCGTCTGTAGTAATTCATGTGGGTATTGCTGTTTCAAAAAACCACCTCAGACAGGATGTGTTATGTCTCCTGATGCTGTTCGTGATATTTTGCAGCATAGTGCCAGTATGGGGTGCACCGAAGCATTGTTTACCTTTGGTGAACGTCCCGATGAAGTGCCGGGATTTGCCCGGTATCTCTCAGACATAGGCTACACTGATTTTCTTGAATACTGTTATGATATGTGTAAGGAAGCGCTTGCCATGGGCATGCTCCCTCATATGAATGCAGGGATTATCAACGGAGAAGAAATGAAACGCATGCGTGAGGTTAATGCGAGTATGGGCCTCATGCTTGAGACGACAGCTACTGTTCCCGCACACCGCGGTTCACCCGGGAAAGTCCCGGAAGTTCGTATTGGTATGATGGAAGAGGCAGGGAAGCAAAAAATTCCATTTACAACCGGGATATTAATCGGTATTGGTGAAACACCTGCTGATCGTATTGAATCACTGGAAGTAATCAGGGATATTCATAAGAGATACGGTCATATCCAGGAGGTAATTATCCAGAATTTCTGTCCAAAGGAAGGCACCCCAATGGAAGCGGCAACGTATCCGGGTGTAGAAGAGATGTGCAGCATTATTCGCAATGCGCGGGAAATACTTCCTGAAGATGTGATGGTTCAGGTTCCTCCGAACCTCGCTGATGCCACGTATCTGATTTCCTGTGGTGTTGATGATCTGGGTGGTGTCTCACCTGTCACCATTGATTATGTCAACCCGGAACATCCCTGGCCACAGATTGATGACCTGAAAGCGGTTGTCGGAAATAATATACTAAAAGAACGTCTTTGTATCTACCAGCGGTTTGTTGACAAAGGATGGTACGATGACCGTCTGAATGAAATAATTCAAAGACTTATAAAAATAATTGAGATACGGAATACAACAGAATTTGGAGATAATGATTTAGATGGATGATGACGGGCTTGTCTATGAGGGAAAGGCAAAATCGGTTTTCCGGACAAATGTAGCCGGGGAGCTGAGGGTAGTATTTCGGGATGATATTACTGCGTTCAATGGAGTGAAAAAGGATACACTGGCAGGGAAAGGAGAATATAATGCGCGTGTTTCTGCTTTTTTCTTTGAATATCTTGAAAAGAACGGGATTCCAACACACTTCATCCGAATGGAAGATGAAAGAACCATGATTGTCAGGGAACTCACCATGATTCCCCTTGAAGTCATTGCACGTAATGTGGCCGCCGGTTCTATCGTTAAAAAATTCCCGTTCACAGAAGGGCAGCGTATTGAGCCGCCTGTTATCGTCACGGACTATAAAAGTGATGAACACGGGGACCCATCGATAAACGATGACCTCATTGTCGCTCTTGGTTTCCTTTCGGCTGATGGTCTGCAGGAAGTCCGTGAGATGACACTGAAAATAAACACACTCCTGAAAGATTTCTTTGCAAAGGCAGGGATTGATCTGGTTGATTTCAAGATTGAGTTTGGTCGTTCCGGTGACACAATATGTCTTGGTGATGAAATAAGCATGGATTCCATGCGGTTATGGGATCAAAAAACCGGCGAATCACTGGATAAGGATGTGTATCGTCAGGGAAAAGGCGATGTGCTTTCGGCATACCGTAAAGTTGTTGACATAATTTTGCAGACAAACTGAAGGGTGAAAAATAACATGACAATTACTGTAAAAATTACCATTTCACTGAAGGATGGTATGCTTGATCCGGAGGCACGGGCGATTCAGCATGCATTGTCAAATCTGGGGTATACAACAGCCTCACTTTCGACAGCACGGGTTTTTAATGTGGGTATAGATACTGATTCACCTGAAGAGGCTAAGATTATGGCCGCTGAAATGTGCGATCGTCTCCTTGCAAATCCCGTCATTCACTCGTATGAGATTGAGGCTAAAAAATGAGGTTCGCGGTTCTGCAGTTCGGTGGCAGCAACTGTGACCAGGACGCACACCATGTAGTCGAAGATGTCTGCGGTGTTGACTGTGATCTGGTGTGGTACAAAGACGGGTTTAGCCGTTCATATGATGCAATAGTTATTCCCGGTGGATTTTCCTATGGTGATTATCTCCGTGCCGGTGCTATTGCGACAAGAACACCGGTGATGCAGGATGTCTGCCAGCATGCTGCCGCGGGAGGTCTTGTGCTGGGTATCTGTAACGGTGCTCAGATAGGTGCAGAAAGTGGTCTTATTCCGGGTGTATTCACCATAAATGAATATCCAAAGTTCATCTGTGAGTGGGTGCATCTGAAAGTTGAAAATGCTTCATCACCGTTTACGTCAGAGTATACGAAAGGTGATATAATCCGGATTCCTATTGCACATAAGGAAGGGCGATATGTTGCAGAAGAAGGAGTCCCCCAACGCCTTCTGGATGAAGGGAACGTGGCATTCCGATTCTGCGATGCGGCAGGCAACTGTACTCCGGAGAGCAATCCAAACGGTTCAGCGCTGAATATCACCGGCATCTTAAGTGAGAAACAGAATGTGCTTCTTATGATGCCGCATCCTGAAAGAGCGGCCGAATCTGTTCTTGGTTCAGAAGATGGCAAAAAGCTCTTTGATTCAATGATTAATTGCTGTGAAGGGAGTTACTGAGTAAAATGACCGAAAATAATGATTCTGAGAATGAAGCCGACCTTCAGAAAGCTATTCTTACATGGGCACAGGAATATGCCGCATCCCGTGGCTGGAAGGTAAATCCGAATGAGAAACAGCTGGGAGCAGTTATCAAGGGACTTGCACGAAACACCACTCGTTTTGGTGAACAATATTGTCCATGCCGTATGAGAACAGGTGATGCAGAGAAAGATAAGGAAATTATCTGTCCCTGTATCTACCACGAAGATGAAATAAAAAATGATGGATACTGTCACTGCCGCCTTTTCTTTGGCAGTGATGATTAATTTTTTTAGGTTTTATGTATGACTGAATCCCCGCAGGTTCATGTAATTATTCCATTCAGACCGGTAAATCCGAAAACCCGTCTTTCCGATGTGATGGATCAGGAAGAACGGGAAGCATTTGCCCGTGCCATGCTTGGAGATGTCGTGTCTGTCCTATGGGAAGCCGGCTGTTCACCCTCTCTTCTCTCTACGGTTCCGTTTGAGTTTCATGGTGTCCGTACGTATGTTGATACCCGGGAACTAAATGAGGCACTGAATGCATATCTCTCCCAACAGGAGAAGCCGGTGCTGATTATTATGTCTGATCTTCCTCTGATAACACCGGATGCAGTGAGGCGCCTTATTGCCGGCACTGCTGACGTTGGTATTGTACCCGGGCGTGGAGGAGGGACAAATGTTCTGTACGTAAGAAAGCCACAGGAATATCATGTGGATTATTACGGTGCATCATACTGTGATCATGTCAGGATTGCAGAGGATGCAGGATTGAGTTACGAGGTCATTGACTCGTTTTTTATGTCAACAGATATTGATGAAAAAGAGGATCTGGTTGAGATTTTAATCCATGGAAGAGGACGGTCCCGTGGATTTTTAACGGAAATCGGGCTTACGCTGTCACTTGAACATGGCAGAGTTGGCATTCAGCGCAGCTCCCATGAATAGGCAGTCTTCTGCTGCGATATCCGGTATTCCGGATATCTCACAGACACTGAGTGAAAGCCCCTGAATAACTGCTGCAGGCATTGATTCATCTGCTTCACCCATCACAAGTTCGGCAGCTGATGCGAGATTATCTGCAATAGCTTTTTTTGTTACCGTCAGTTCACGTCCGAAGAGGTCACAATGACCCACTTCATCCGTCACTGCATGCATGCCTGCACATCCGATTGCCACACCGCTGCACCCCAGACGCATTGCATGGGTTCGTGAATCTGCGATGATGACAATTACCCGGCATCCGGCATGTTCCTGAATTCTGGCGCGTATTGTCTCAGCACTTCTGTTGGAGTTGCGAGGGAGGCAGACCACGGTTCCCGGCGGAGCATTTGATCCGTCAATACCTGCATTTGGAAGAAGTGTTCCGTTCTTCATGCAGAGAAGGAATCCGGGAATACCCCCGATTATTGTATCACTTTCCTGAATGACGGCTTCTGCAAGGTGTGGGTCCATCTGATAGGTCTCAGCATATCTGCAGGCTTCTGGTGACGGCGTGTTCTCTGAAAGGGTGACCAGAGCCCCTTCAGCGGTTGCGACAGCATTCTCTGCAATTACCATGACATCGCCGTCTTTCAGTGTCAGACCTGTGTGCATGAGTGATTGCAGAAGAATCTCTGATATATCATCGCCCGGTACAACAATACCTGTTTTTAGACCCGTTACGTTGAATTGTGTGTTCATTGGAGATCAGATCCTTTGATTGAGTTTCTGGTGCACACGTATAATATCTGCGGTTTCGCGGACATCATGTGCGCGTATTAATGAAGCACCTTTATCCATGAGAGAGCAGGTTACCGCGAGCGTCCCCGCAAGTCTGTCCTCGGTGGTTCTTCCGGTCAAATCACCAATGAATGATTTCCGTGAAACGGCTGCAAGAAGGGGTCGTTTTAATTCCATAAATTCAGAAAAATGACGGCACAGTTCCCAGTCATCTTCAAATTCCCGTTCCGGAATCCATCTTCCTATGGCCGGATCAAGAATCAGGTCTTCAATGCCGTTTTTCTCTGCGCGTCCAATGACAGTAGTCAGGGCGGACATTGTGGCCTTCACGCCTCTGACATCTCCGGGGGCAGCCTCTGAGGCCATGCATATCACCGGCAGTCCTGAATCTGCGGCTATCCGGGAATATTCCGGACTGCTAAGTCCATGAATATCATTAATTGCAGCAATATCATACCGGAGTGCTGCATCCAGGACTTCGGGGTACATGGTGTCAAGGGAGATGGGAATTCCCACTCCTTCAATGTGTTTTAGAATGTCTGTTACCCGTTCCCGTTCTGTCTGTACCGGAATAATGGGTGAATTGGGTGCTGTGCTTCGCGCACCAATGTCGATTATGTCAGCGCCTTCATCTGCAAATTTCCGAACCGTGCTTAATACGGACTCGGGAGGGACAAAAGATTTGGAAAAGAATGACTCCGGGCTGGCGTTGACAACTGCCATGAGCCGTACCGGGGCATTTTTTCCAATAGTTATATTTCCAATTCTGCAGGTTAGCATAAATGGTTTTTCGCGGCTTTAAACGTGTTTTCCATGAGAGTTGCGATTGTCATCGGACCAACACCTCCGGGAACGGGGGTAATTGCGGATGCAATCTGACTCACTGCGTCAAAGTCAACATCGCCACAGAGTTTGCCATTTTCGTCCTGGTTAATGCCAACGTCTATTACCACCGCTCCGGGAGTGACCATCTCTTTGGTGATAAAGTGAGCTCTGCCAATAGCACTGACAATAAGATCCGCTCTCTTTACCTGTTCTGCAAGATTTTTGGTCCTGGAGTGGCAGATGGTCACGGTTGCATCGGCATTAAGGAGAAGGGCAGCCATTGGCCGTCCGACATCGACGCTTCTGCCAATGACGACGGCATTGAGTCCTTTTACCTCAATACTATACTCCTCAAGCAGGGTCATAATACCGCCGGGCGTGCATGGCACGAATGCCGGGCGTCCGGAGAAGAGTGCTCCGATGTTTTCCGGATGAAATCCATCAACATCTTTTTTGGGAGACACTGCTTCAATGACCGCTTCGGTATCAATATGACCGGGGAGTGGAAGCTGAACGAGAATGCCATCTACTGATGCATCAACGTTTAGCGATTTGACATGTGCAATCACGTCTTCTGTCGTTGTATCGTCGTTTAAAACAACACCAACAGATCGGATGCCGACTTTGTCACATGCCTTGTGTTTCATCCGTACATACATCTGTGATGCCGGGTCCTCGCCGACAATGACCGTTGCGAGTCCGGGTGAGAGTCCGGATTCCCGGATCTCACGGTTCAGAACTTCAAGGCGGTCCTGTGAAACTTTCTTTCCATCAATTAACATACTGCATCAGGGTAGAGGGGGTAGCCGGAAGCAAGTGCAGTCACTTCTGCTTTCACTTCGGTCTTCTTCTGGACATTGTCCTTGTCTTTCAGCACGCGGGTGATGAAGTGGGCAATCTGCTTCATTTCGTCTTCCTTCATGCCACGGGATGTAATGGCTGGTGTGCCTATCCGGAGACCACTTGTCACAAACGGACTGCGGGTTTCGCGTGGAATGGTGTTTTTATTAACGGTGATCCCTGCGTCTCCAAGTGCATTCTCTGCTTCGAGACCGGTAATGCCCAGATTTGTCAGGTCAAGAAGAATCAGGTGGTTATCGGTTCCGCCGGAAACAAGATCCAGTCCGTCTTCAATCAGAACTTCTGCCATTGCCCGTGAATTTTTCACAATCTGCCTGGCATAGTCTTTGAATTCCGGTTTCAGTGCCTCTTTGAAACAGACTGCCTTTCCGGCGATCACATGCATCAGGGGGCCGCCCTGCATTCCGGGGAAGACCGACTTGTCAATGGTCTTCGCATCCTCTTCATTGCACATGATTGCGCCGCCACGGGGGCCACGAAGGGTTTTATGGGTCGTTGTTGTTGTGAAATCAGTCACCCCGACTGATGTGGGGTGTTCCCCTGCTGCAATCAGACCTGCAACGTGTGCAATGTCTGCCATGCAGTATGCGCCCACTTCTTCAGCAATTTCTTTGAATGCCTTGAAGTCGATGGTGCGTGGATATGCGCTTGCGCCACAGACGATCATCTTTGGTTTCTGTTTGCGTGCCTGTTCAGCTATGACGGCATAATCGAGGGTTTCGGTTTCTTTGTCAACACCATAGTGTGAGACAGAATACCACTTTCCGGTGATATTAACAGGTGATCCGTGTGAAAGATGGCCACCCTGTGCAAGGTCCTGGCTCATCATCATATCATTGTGCTTCATGTATGCGAAGTAAACCGCCTGGTTTGCCTGGCTTCCGGAAACGGCCTGCACATTTGCATGTTCAGCGCCATACAGTTCACAGAGACGATCGCGCGCAAGGTTTTCGACCATGTCGTGATACATACAACCCCCATAATACCGTTTGCCAGGATACCCTTCGGCATACTTGTTGGTCATGATAGAACCGACAGCTTCGAGAACCGCCCTTGATACTACATTTTCTGAAGCGATCAGTTCAAGGCCATTGACCTGGCGTGAACGCTCCATTTCAATAATATCATAGACTTCTGGATCAGATTCGGCCAGATAAGACATATGCAGAATCGTTGACCTGAAAAGAGTATATATGTTGTTACGATGGTCGTTTTTCACCATGAATTCATCACGTTTCCGGCGTATTTCCCGGAAACACTTTCATACATAACAGAACATAAGAATTATTGGATTATCAGTGAAACGATTCACTTAATTAGAGTATCTGTTAAATGATTCACTTGGGAGATGGTCAGATGGCGCAGAATCAACGGGAAATAAACCGGCTCAGGCATATTATTGAAGAGAAGGACAGGGAGATTGAGATGCTCAGAGAAAATGAAGATGATTCTGGCAGGATGGATCCCGGAATCACAGAAGATTTTTCCCACAGGATTACTGAACTGGAAGGGATGGTTAGGGGGCTGGCGGATGATTCTGGCAGGATGGACTCCCGAATCAGTGAAGATATTCCCCACAGTATTACTGAACTGGAAGGGATGGTTAAGAGGCTGGCAGACGATTCTGACAGTAATGATTCCCGAATCACTGATGATTTTTCACACAGGGTTACTGAACTGAGAGGGATGGTTAAGAAACTGGCAGATGATTCTGACCGTAATGATTCCCGGATCAGTGAAGATATTTCCCACAGGATTACTGAACTGGAAGGGATGATTAAGGGGCTGGAGGATAATTCTGACCGTATCGATTCCCGAATCACCGATGAATTTTCCCACAGGGTTACAGAACTGGAAGGGATGATTAAGGGGCTGGCAGATGATTCTGACAGTAATGATTCCCGGATCAGTGATGAATTTACCCACAGGGTTACTGAACTGGATGGAATCGTTAAGAAACTGGCAGATGATTCTGACCGTATCGATTCCCGGATCGGTGAATATATTACCCAAAGGATTACTGAACTGGATGGAATCGTTAAGAAACTGGCAGATGATTCTGACCGTATCGATTCCCGGATCAGTGAAGATATTACCCAAAGGATTACTGAACTGGATGGAATCGTTAAGAAACTGGCAGATGATTCTGACCATATCGATTCCCGAATCACCGATGAATTTTCCCACAGGGTTACAGAACTGGAAGGGATGATTAAGGGGCTGGCAGATGATTCTGACAGTAATGATTCCCGAATCAGTGATGAATTTACCCACAGGGTTACTGAACTGGAAGGGATGGTTAAGAGGCTGGCAGATGATTCTGACAGTAATGATTCCCGGATCAGTGATGAATTCACTCACAGAGTTACTGAACTGGAAGGGATGGTTAAGAGGCTGGCAGATGATTCTGACAGTAATGATTCCCGGATCAGTGAAGATATTACCCACAGAATTACTGAACTGGAAGGGATGGTTAAGGGGCTGACAGTCTCTAATTCTCATGTTGCGCCCCAGAACACACGGGTTACTGAACTGGAGGGGATGGTTAAGGGGCTGACAGAAGAGCTTCTTGATCTGAAAGCTGAGGTGAGAAAATTCGGAAAAGTCCTTGAGGGGAAGGAAGAGTTAAATCCGAGGCCTGAGATTCGGCGCGCGCGTCCTGCGCCCGAAAAGGTGGGACAACGACCTGAACGAACGGGACATTCACCTGAGCGAGTGGGACAACGACCTGAACGGACGGGACATTCACCTGAGCGGGTGGGACAACGACCTGAACGGACGGGACATTCACCTAAGCGGAGGGTTAAATCACAAGAACAGCCCCCCCGACCTGAAACTCTGTCTGTAGAACCTGAATTGGAATTGGACACTGCAACCATTATGCAGCCCGATGGTACACTTGCAGAAGAGCCACGAAAGAACGATAATGATCTCATTGTTGCCGGAAACCGTCCTGCAAAAGTGTATCAGCCAAAAGAAACCCGTGAATATCGTGGCAAAGAAGAAAAGAAGCGTCTCATCTATGCAGATGAAGATGACACTGTCGAAATAAAGAAGAAATAGTTGGGAGTCTGCTCTTTGTATATCACTGAACTTGAGATTGATAATTTCAAGTCATTTGGGAGAAAGACCCGGATCCCTTTTTTTGAGGGTTTTACTGTCATATCAGGACCAAATGGTTCTGGGAAAAGTAATATAATTGACAGTATTCTGTTCTGTCTTGCGCTGTCAAGCGCACGGGGACTCCGGGCTGAAAAACTGACGGATCTTCTTAATGTAAATACGGGTAAAAATACCGCTGAAGTCTCTATTACGTTTTCGGATGGCACAAACATCCGCAGAAGAATAAAAAAGACTGCACGTGGATATTACAGTTATAATTATCTCAACGACAGGCTCTGTAAACAGGGTGAAATTGTTGATTTTCTGGCAAAATATGGCATAAAAGCAGAAGGTTACAATGTTGTCATGCAGGGGGACGTCACACGGATTACGGAGATGACGGACAATGAACGGCGGAAAATTATTGATGAAATCGCCGGCGTTTCCGAGTTTGATAAGAAAAAAGATCAGGCGCTTGGCGAACTTGAAGTTGTCCGTGAAAGAATTGAGCGTGAAGAACTTCTTCTGAATGAATTAATTCGCAGGCTTGGTGAACTTGAGGGTGAGCGGGAACAGGCAATCCGTTATCGGGAATTAGAGACGAAAATGGATGAGCTTAGGGAATGTCGTTCCTGTGCTCTTCTGAATGAACGTAAGCGTGAATTCGTTTCTCTGAATGACATTATTGGTGGTCATGAGGTTGATTTAGGGCAGGCCGGAGAGAAGAAAGGAACTGCTGTCATTGATGCCGAAGAAATAAAAACGAAAATTCGTGACGTATCTGAAGAGATCAATCGAAAAACCGGTAGCGAATATTTAGAAATCCTTGAAAAAATAGAGTCCGCAAAAGGAACCATTCGTTCATTGACTGAATCCATTGAACGTAATAATACTGAGAAAAAAGGGAACATGGAATCGCTTCAGTCGATTTATACGAATACAAAGCGGGCTGAAACAAGTATAAAAGAACGTTCTGATGAAATTCGTGCTCTCTCAATTGACCGCTCAAATCTCAGTATGGACCTGTCCCGTTTCAGGGATGAACTGAAGAAAATTGAAGAGACTCTCTCTGCTGAGAGTGACGAGGTGTCCGGCGCCCGTGATCAGTTGTTTGGGTATCAAAATTCTGTTGCTGAATTAAAGGAAGAACGATCTGATCTCATCGGGGAACGGGACCGGATGATAGAACGGAGTCGTTTCCGTACCTCTGAGAATTATCGCTTAAACAGAAGAATCGAGCAGATTAAAAGTGAACAGTCTGATAAGGAAACGCAGTGTTCTCAATATAAATTGTTGATTGAAAATCTCGATTCTCAGAAATCAGCGGTTCAGGAACGGATTGCACGCACCGAATCTTTTCTTATGAAAAATCGTTCCGCTATGGAAAAAGTGCGGAAAGATATTCAGACAAAAGAACGGGAAGTGATGCGTATGGAGGCACAACAACAGGCTGCCGGTGGAGCAGGCAGCCGTGCTCTTGACGCTATTCTCGGGATGGATGGGATGTATGGTACTGTTGCACAGCTTGGAAAGGCACCTCCTGAGTATGCCACAGCACTTGACATCGCTGCTGGTGGGCGTTTGAATCATGTTGTTGTGGAAACAGATGCCGTTGCATCATCGGCAATTGCCTATCTTAAAAATAATCGGTTAGGCAGGATGACATTTCTGCCCCTTAATAAGCTGAAGTATCGTCCATTGCCACCACTGAAGGGAACGTCTGCTGCTGTTATTGATTATGCTGAGAACCTTCTGGATTTTGACCCATTGTTTGAGCCGGTATTCAGGCAGGTATTTTCCGATACCGTGGTTGTTGACCATCTTGAAAATGCACGGCGGATGATTGGATCTTCCCGGATGGTTACTCTCGAGGGTGAACTCCTGGAGAAAGGGGGCGCTATGACCGGTGGGTCACGGAAGCAACGGGCGGGAGGCTTTGGTGTTGCGGTTGGTGAGGAACTTCAGAGACTTGAAGCAGAGCTTATTAGTCTGCATTCAGAATATAGTGACCTTGAATCAGCTGTTGCCAGATATGCTGCTGAAGCTGAGTCTGCACGGCGTGAACGCAGTACTGCTGAAGCTGAGTGTGCCCGTTATCAGATGTTGTATGATGAATACAGGAACCGGGTAGCAGCGCTCGCTGATGAACTGGACGGTATTGATAAATCTCAGCAGGATTCATTAGAGGAATCAAAATATGGCGGCCGTACCCTGGCAGATGTCGAGACAGAAATAGATGGGAAGAATGCTAAGATTTCCCGGGTGGTAAGTGATATCGAGGAATTAAAAGCCCGTCTGAATACCACTAATATTCCTGCTTTGTCAGAGGACCGCGAGCGTCTTTCACGTGAATGTTCTGATATTGATCGGCGCCTGAAAAATAAGGAAGCTGACATCCATGATAAACAACTGGAACGTCAGCATTTCAGAAATCGCCTGGAAGAATTTACCGGACAGCGTGAGACGATAGAAGCGCGGAATAAATCTATTGATGATGAAGTGGCCGGAGCAAATCTTAGTGTTGGCGAGAAAACAGATGAGATTGGTTTGCTTGAAGAGCGGAAACAGTCTTTTTCGGATAAAATAAGCGGGCTTCAAAAAGAGCATGACGAACTGACAGATGCTCTTCATACTGTGGAACGCCGGATTTTTGAGATTGATGCAGATATTGAAAAAATACGATTACAGATTTCATCTCTGAATGAACGAAAGATTGTCGTCATTGAAGAGATTAAGAGTCTGAAAGAGGAGGTTGGTGATCGGCAGACTGAGATGACCCTTCCGGAGATTGAAAAGGACATTGATTCTGCCCAAAGAGCTATTAAGAGAATTGGTGCGGTCAATATGCTCGCAATTGAAGAATATGATCGTGTCAGTAAACGTGTCCATGAAAGAACGGAAAAAAAAGAGGTTCTTTCAAATGAACGAACTCTTCTGATAGAACGTATCGAATATTATGGAAAGATGAAGTATGATGCGTTTATGGAGGCATATACGGTAATTGATACGAATTTCAGGAGAATTTTTGCAGAGTTGACACGCGGCTCAGGTCAGCTTGTCCTAGATAATGAAGACGATCCGTTTGCCGGAGGGATGACATTTGCTGTCCAGCCGCAGGGCAAAAAGGTTCACCTCTTAAATTCACTATCCGGGGGGGAGAAATCACTTACAACCCTTTCGTTCATATTTTCTATTCAGCAGTACATGCCGGCTCCATTCTATGCACTGGATGAAATTGATATGATGCTGGATGGTTCTAATGTGGAACGGGTATCCACAATGATTCAGGAATTATCAACTGGTGTGCAATCAATATGTGTCTCTCTTCGAAAACCAACAATTGAACGAGCAGATCAAATTATTGGCGTGACTGCCCGTCCGGACAAATCAACCTATGTTACCGGTGTAAAAAACAATGCATGAGGAACCGGTTGAAATACTTGTATCAATGGCAGAGTCCGGAGAAATTGATCCGTGGAATATCGATATCGTCGAAGTAACAGATCGGTTTCTGGGTGAACTTGAACGGATGAAGACCCTGGATCTCAGGATTTCCGGCAGAACATTATTTTTTGCATCTTTTCTTCTGAGAATGAAATCAGAGTATCTTGAAGAGTCTGAAGAGGATGAATCTGATTTTATTGAAGACCCGTTGGATTTGTCGGATGATTTTGATTATGACCGGGATTTTTCATTTGATGATGGTTCAGAACCAATAGCAAGGCTTGAACGAGAGATTCAACGAAGAATTGGCAGAAAGGGAAAACGGAAAAGTCCGGTTACATTATATGAGCTGATAAAGGAACTGAAAACAGCTGAAAAAATGGAACGCAGGCGTACGAGGAAAAAGCGTGCGTTTCCGGATGTGGTCTTTGATGTTGCTGACATCGTTTCTGTTGCGCATGAGGAAGATTTTCAGGAGATGGCAGACTCTGTGTATTCCTGTTTTGAGGATCTGAGTGCCAAGAGTGAGTTAATTACGCTTTCTTCTCTGAGTTCTGCAATGAATATGGATTGTCTCGGGGTCTATCTTTCTTTGTTATTCCTGATGCTTGAAGGTAAACTGATTATATGGCAGGAAGAATTTTTTGGGGATATTTATGTTGAAAAATGGCGCGCAGATGCATTTACGGAATAATGCCTGCGTATTTTATGTAATCCTGTCAGATACGGTTCTTTTTTGATTTTTCCAAGGAATTGTGGACAAAATGATGGGTATATTTTATTTTCCGTTTTTGGGTTGGAAAAAGAAGAAATGTAAAATAAATTGGGTATGGATGTCTGATATATCTCAATGAATCCCTGTGATATGCCGTAATTATCCCTTTATTTAATGCAAACAACTGTTTTTTTATTTCTTTGATCCATCTGGTGTGGTTTGAAAATCAAATGAATAGATATATAGTTGTGAAGTCACCACTTAGTTAGGTCGAATGTCTGGGGCAAACAGGGCGAAACAACCTTTGTTTGCAACGCAGGCAATATCTTCGTAATTGAATTTCTGTTATCTTCTGACATTTTGTTAGGGACAATAGGGGTTTGGTGCCTGATTTCAAATGGAAATGCGAGGGTTTATATCTTCGGAGGTCCCATGTTGTTAGGTCGAATGTCGCACGTATTCGGGGTCTGAATGACCTTCGTTTGCTCTGCAGGCATACAAGATATCATGGAAATATGACGCTCTGTGGTCATCTGGATTTTTCCGGATGCTGCAGGGAATAATCTCTGGACTTCAAACGGA